>CAZBMY010000081.1:0-9154 GCA_964492855.1 uncultured Flavobacteriaceae bacterium | reverse complement strand
GACAAAGCGATGCAATATTCGTATAGAGACCGTAGAAACAAAAAAAGAACATTCCGTGCGTTATGGATTATGCGTATTAATGCAGGTGCAAGACAACATGGGATGAGCTATTCAAAATTCATGGGGAAATTAAAAGCTAATAATATTGAATTGAATCGCAAGGTTCTTGCAGATTTAGCTATGAATCATCCTGCGGCTTTTGAAGCTATAGTTAACAAAGTTAAATAAGGCTTTTAGCCAAATTAATAACAACATTTCGCTTAGAAAAACCCAACTCACATGAGTTGGGTTTTTTGTTTCTATATATTCGAACAATTTGTAAGCGCAAATTTTGAAATTTTATATATACCTTTAAATCAACTAAAACTAATCGCAATGAAGCATATAAAATATTTACTATTTTTTTCTCTTCTTATAACATTTAATCTCTCTAGCCAAGACAAAAAAAAAGAAACCTGGGATGTATCCAATCCAAAAGGTGATTGGGAGTTTAAAGAATTAAAATTATCTACAGATGAAGGTACTTGGATGAATATAGATGTTAGTCCAGATGGTAAATATCTTGTCTTCGATTTATTAGGAGATATATACAAACTAGATATTGATGGAGGAAACGCTACTGTGCTAAGAGAAGGTTTAGCGTTTGAGGTTCAACCACGTTTTAGCACAGATGGAAAATATATTTCTTTTACAAGTGATGCAGGAGGTGGTGACAATATTTGGATTATGGATAGTAACGGTTCTAATGCGAAGCAAGTCACAAAAGAAAACTTTAGATTACTAAATAATGCTATTTGGACACCCGATAGTAATTTTTTAATTGCTAGAAAACATTTTACATCATCTCGTTCTTTAGGTGCTGGTGAACTATGGATGTATCATAAAACTGGCGGGAGTGGTATTCAATTGACAAAACGGAAAAATGACCAACAAGATGTAAACGAGCCATCAATTTCATCAGACGGTAAGTATTTATATTATAGCGAGGATGTATATCCTGGTGGAAATTTTCAATATAACAAAGACCCTAATAACCAAATCTATGTTATTAATAGGTATAATATGGAATCTGGGAAAATAGAACGCGTAACTGGTGGCCCTGGTGGAGCAGCGAGACCTCAAGTTTCTAGAGATGGTAAGAAGTTAGCATTTGTAAAGCGTGTACGTACAAAATCTGTTTTATATATTCATGATTTAGAGACTGGAGAAGAATGGCCTATTTATGATAAACTCAACAAAGATCAGCAAGAAGCTTGGGCCATATTTGGAGTTTATACCAACTTTAATTGGATGCCAAATAACGAAGACATTGTGTTTTGGTCTGGTGGAAAAATAAACAAGTTAAACATAAACACATTGAGTGTTACAAACATTCCTTTTCAGGTT
The DNA here is from genome assembly GCA_964492855.1 of uncultured Flavobacteriaceae bacterium. Classification (GTDB taxonomy): domain Bacteria; phylum Bacteroidota; class Bacteroidia; order Flavobacteriales; family Flavobacteriaceae; genus Winogradskyella. The sequence continues at coordinate 7,768 of CAZBMY010000081.1, read as the reverse complement.
GACGCAACTATAAAAATTGCTAAAGCTGTTGAGTTTGATACTCCTGTAGCTCCTGATAGTTTTGATGCAAAAGTAATTAGACATGCAGTTACTTCTCCTGATGAAAAATCTATTGTATTCAATGCCTTAGGGTATTTATGGAGTCAGAGACTACCTAACGGAACACCTAAACGTTTAACCTCTGGTGCTGATTTTGAATTTGAGCCTACATTTTCTCCAGATGGGAAAACCATAAGTTTTGTGACTTGGAATGATACTACACTTGGTGCTATTCAATCCGTTTCTGTTTCTGGTGGTACTGTAACTAAATTAACTTCTGAAAAAGGAATTTATAGAAATCCTTCATATTCTCATGATGGTAAACATATAGTATATAGAAAAGAAGCTGGTAATAATGAACAAGGAAGAACGTTTAGTAAAAATACTGGCTTGTATATTATGAGTTCTGACGGGTCTAATACTAAGCTAGTAACCCAGCAAGGTGATTACCCTATTTTTAACAAAACTAATGATAGAATCATTTATCAAAACGGAGGTCAATTTTTTGGAGCATTAACCAAAGAATTGAAAAGTGTAGAACTCAATGGATTTAATGAGCGTACGCTTATAAAATCTAAACATGGTAATCGATTAGTCCCAAGTCCTGATGGTAAATGGATTGCTTTTATACATCTTCATAAAGTATATATGGCACCAATGCCCAAGGCTGGTAAAACATTAGACTTAACTGATAAGACAAAATTTATTCCTATTACTCAACTTTCAAAAGATGCAGGTATTAACTTACATTGGTCTAGAGACAGCAAGACGATTCACTGGACTCTTGGAAATCAATACTTTTCAGCCAATGCCTCGGAAAACACAAAACTAGTAGAGACAGGAATAAAAATAAATCTCAATGTAAAAACAGATAAACCACAAGGTAAGATTGCATTTAAAAATGCAAGAATCATTACTATGGAAGGAGATGAGATTATTAAAGACGGCACTATTGTCATTAATAGTAATAAGATAGAAAGTATAGGTAAGTCATCTGATGTTTCAATTCCATCAGATGCTAAAGTATATGATATGTCTGGCAAGACTATAATGCCAGGTATTGTAGATGCCCATGCACATATTGGTGGATTCCGTTATGGATTAACGACTCAAAAACATTGGCAATTCTATGCTAATTTGGCATTCGGGGTGACAACGTCTCACGATCCCTCTGCACACACAGAAACTGTTTTTGCCTTATCTGAATTACAGAAAAATGGAACACTAGTAGGACCACGCCTCTACTCTACTGGTTTTATCTTATATGGCGCAGATGGCGATTTTAAAGCAGTAATTAATAACCTCGAGGATGCCCGGTCTTCAATTAGACGTACTAAAGCATTTGGTGCGTTATCTGTAAAAAGTTATAATCAACCACGACGCGAACAACGCCAACAAGTATTACAGGCAGCAAGAGAAGAAGGTATTTTTGTGGTTCCGGAGGGTGGTTCTACATTTTATACTAATATAAGTATGGTTATGGATGGACATACAGGTGTTGAACATAATATCCCTGTTGCTCCTGTTTATAAAGATGTTATAGAGCTTTGGGGAAATAGCAATGTAGGTTATACTCCAACTCTAATTGTAAATTATGGTGGTGTTAATGGTGAATATTACTGGTATCAAAACACTAATGTCTGGGAAAACGAAAAACTTTTAAAATATACACCAAGAGGTATCATAGATTCTAGGTCTAGATATAGAACTATGGTCCCAGAAGAAGAATATAAAAATGGACACATATTAGTTTCTGAAACCGCAAAAGCATTAACTGACGCGGGTGTAAAAGTAAACTTAGGCGCTCATGGTCAATTACAAGGTTTAGGTGCGCATTGGGAACTATGGTTACTCCAACAAGGAGGGATGACAAATCATGAGGCTCTAAAGGCAGCCACAATAAATGGGGCTAATTATATTGGAGCTGGTAATGATATCGGCTCGTTAAAAACAGGTAAGCTTGCTGATTTAATTATTATGGATAAAAATCCATTAGAAAATATTAGAAATTCTGAAAGTATTATTTATACCATGATAAATGGTCGTTTATATGATACTGAAACTATGAATGAAATTGGGAACCATCCTAAACAACGTACAAAATTCTACTGGGAAAACTCAAAATACAATCAAGCTTTTCCTTGGCATCAGGATAGTCAAAGTTTTACTAGACAAGCTTGTGGGTGTAATGTTGGTGCTCATTAATAAAGCCTTATTTTACAATACATTAAAATGCCCGATTAAAAATCGGGCATTTTAATTTTTATGTTTTTTGCTTTTTCTTTTTTGCCGCAGGAAACAATACATTATTTAATATTAAACGATATCCTGGTGATGTTGGATGTAAGTCTAACTCTGTCTTTGGGTCGCCTACACGATGGGTGTAATCTTCGGGGTCATGCCCACCATAGAACGTAAAGAAACCTTTGCCTTTTATACCATGAATGTATTTTGCTTCACCATTGGTTTTATTTTCACCCATTACCAACACATTAGATTTTATTTCATTACGAGTAAATGATGTTGTTTGTCCCATAAATCCTTTAACTAAAGCAGTATGGTTTTGTGTGAGCATTGTTGGTATTGGGTCCCATTTTGCTGAATATTGCATTAAAGAAAAGTAGTCTGTCTCTTTAGGGATTCTTCGTTTTCTAGTCATATCTATTGATGAAAACTCATAGACGTTAGGACTACGCTCTAAAATATAATCTTTAAAAGCAAAGGTCTTATTATAATCTATCTTGTTTTGATAACCTGGATCACTTCCATCTCCATCAAACATAGGTTCGCAGATATCAACATTTTCAGCAGATAAGGCTATATCAAAACTGTCTGTAGCAGAACACATGGCAAACATAAACCCACCACCTGCTACATAATTTCGAATTTTTGAAGCTACAGCTAATTTTGAGTCAGACACTTTTGAATAACCTAATCGTTTAGCAAGAGCTTCAGCCTCTCTTTTTTCTTTAATATACCAAGCTGCGGAACGATATGTTCTATAAAATTTACCATATTGACCTGTGAAATCTTCATGATGCAAGTGTAACCAATCGTATAAGAGTAATTCATCATTTAGAACTTCTTCATCATAAATAGTTTCATAAGGAATTTCAGCATAGGTTAACACCATAGTTACGGCATCATCCCAAGGTTGTTTTCCGTATGGTGTATAAACTGCAATCTTAGGAGCCTTTTCTAGCACAACTGCTTCTTGATTTACTGCAGGGCTAGCTATTTCGTCTAAAATACTCGAAGCTTGAGAGTCTGATATAACTTCAAAAGACACACCTCTAATCTGACACTCACGTTGTATAATATCTGCATCTGGTAATAAAAAAGAACCTCCACGATAATTCAATAACCATTTTACTTTAAGCTCTCTTTGCAGTGTCCAAAAAGTTACACCATAGGCTTTTAGATGGTTCTGCTGAGTTTCTGCATCCATAGGAATTAAAATGTAAGATGCTTGAGCCAAGTATCCTGTTAGGATAAATATTAATATTAAAAGGTATCGTTTCAATTTCATAAGATTTTTCAAATGAAAGATACTTAAAAAACTGAAGTGCCGAAAAGCTTTATTATTCTTTTAAGATATAAAGCCTTATAACTGATTTGGTATAGTCTATTTCCCAGAAAGTAAATTTGCAAAAATCTTTGTGCCAGAGAATTGCTCCATTATTATTTTGAGAAAAACCGTTATAGGAATTGCCATAATTAAGCCCGGTATACCCCATAGAAATCCCCAAAACATAAGCATAACTAATACAGCAATAATATTTATAGAAAATGATTTACCCATAAAAATTGGTTCTAAAATAGCTCCAAAAACAACTTGCACCAAAGTAATTGCTAAAACAAAAAATAATAGCGTACTAGAAGTATCCAACTCTACAAAAGCAAAAATTGAAAGCAGAATCACGGATATAAAAGAGCCTACCATTTGTACAAAATTAATTACAAAGGCAAATAGTCCCCAAAATATGGGAAAACTAACATCAAAAAAGACACACATTAATCCAGTAAATAAACCTGTTAATGCACTTACTAAAAATTTAACTTTTATAAACTTAATTAAGTCATTCTCTATTTTCATAAACGCTTTAATAGATGTGTATCTTTTCTTTAAAATGGTACTATTTAATAATTTATGAACATTAATCGATTCAGCAAGCCAAAGCACTACAAAGAAAGCAGTCATTAGAAGTGTCGTTAAGAAGGTCCTTAAAAATCCTATAGTTGAACCAATGTTTTCTTTTTGAAAAAATTGAGCTAATACGTTTTTGTTAGATTTAATTTCTAAACCAAAACTATTATTTAAGTAATTCTTTAGGCTCGCTATTTTAGGTTCAGCTTTCTCTAAGAAATCTCCGTTATTAGCTAATATTTCTTTACTAGACAACTGAATTAGCTCAATACCAATTTTGAGACCTCCAGCAACTAAGAGTAATACGACTATAATACTTAAGAACTTTGGAATTTTTCGACGTCCAAGCCAACGCATTAGTGGCAAAAACAGTAATGCAATAAACATTGAAAAAATAAGTGGAATAAATATAAAGGATAGTATTTTTAATAAATAAAACACTATTGGGATAGCTATAATTAATAGCAATATATTGGTAGTACGTCTTTCGTTAAGCATGGAGCATAAATCAGTTTAATAACAAAGTTAACTTGTAATCTGTTTAAAACTCTTAGAAAAATTATAAATATTTAAAAAGGGACACCATCATCTTCTGGAGCACCAAAAGCATCATTTGCAGATGGGAAATTATCAGTTTTAAACGTATCGTCATTTGCAGCTGCATTCATTTTAGAATGAAACTCCCCAAACGGCGTATCAAAATCATCTAAATTATCGAACTTACCTAAATGACCGATAAACTTAAGTCTTATGTTATCTAAACCACCGTTTCTGTGTTTTGCAACAATAAACTCACCTTGCCCTTCAGTTGGTGAACGCTCTTCGTCATCCCATTCATCTATTTTGTAATATTCTGGACGGTAAATAAATGAAACAATATCTGCATCTTGTTCTATAGCTCCAGACTCACGTAAATCAGAAAGCAATGGTCGTTTACTACCACCACGAGTTTCTACAGCACGAGATAATTGTGATAATGCAATAACAGGAACGCTAAGCTCTTTAGCTAAAGCTTTTAAATTTCGCGAAATCATAGAAATTTCTTGTTCTCGATTTCCTCCTTTTTGACTTCCTCCAGCTGTCATTAACTGCAAATAATCAATCATAATAACTTTAATTCCGTACTGAGAAGCTAAACGCCTTGCTTTTGCTCTCAAATCAAAGATTGACAGTGATGGTGTATCATCAATAAACAAAGGAGCTTGTTCTAAAGTCTTAACCTTTACATTGAGTTGCTCCCACTCGTGCTTTTCTAATTTACCAGTTCTTAGCTTTTCTGATGATAATCCTGTTTCGCTAGAAATTAAACGTGTTATTAACTGAACCGAAGACATCTCTAAAGAGAAAAACGCCACAGGCTGATTAAAATCTACAGCTATATTTCTTGCCATTGTTAAGGTTAAGGCGGTTTTTCCCATACCTGGACGAGCAGCTACAATAATTAAATCACTAGGTTGCCACCCAGATGTTAACTTATCGAGTTTATCAAAACCTGTAGGAATTCCACTTAAACCTTCTTTATTAGATATTTCTTCAATTTTCTTCTTAGCCTGAATTACTAAACTTTGAGCTGTCTCTGTTGATTTTTTTACATTCCCTTGGGTAACTTCATAAAGCTTCGCTTCCGCAGTATCTAATAAATCAAAGACATCATTTCCTTCATCGTATGCTTCTTCAATAATTTCATTTGAAATTTTAATTAAACTTCGCTGAATATATTTTTGAAGAATTATGCGCGCATGAAATTCAATATGAGCAGATGATGACACCCTTTGTGTAAGAGAAATTAAGTAAAAATCTCCACCAATTAGGTCTAATTTACCATCTTTTCTAAGTTGAGAGGATACTGTTAATAAATCAACAGGTTCACTATTTTCAAAAAGGGTAAAGATAGATTCAAAAATATAGCGATGTGCTTCTTTATAAAATGCTTCTGGACTTAAAATATCAATAACCTCATCAACACCCTTTTTGTCAATCATCATGGCACCAAGAACGACTTCCTCTAGGTCTAATGCTTGAGGTGGAATCTTTCCTTTCTCTAGGTTTATAAGAGAACCTTTGTCTATTTTATAGCCTTGAGCTGGTGAAGGTTGTTTCATTTATGAATTCTAAGTTTATAGTTAACTATTTTAAAATAGAGTTGAATTTCTAATTAAATCGCCTCTAATTTTTAAGGATTACGAATGTAAATAAATAGTAAAGAAATTATTGATTTAACATCCCGCAAACATCAACAGTTGATTAACAATCTGCTTGTTGATAACTTAATTATATTGTTGATAGCGATAAAAAAACTGAAACCCTAGGCTTCAGTTTTTTAAAATATGCTATTTCATTGAAGTTATTATTTATAAACTCCCATTTCGCTATATTTTTCCATTCTCTGATTAACCAATTCTTTTGGTGATAAGTTTTTAAGCTCATCATATGTTTTCACAATGGCATCTTTTACAGCTAAAAATGTTTTCTGTTTATCTTTGTGTGCTCCTCCAAGAGGTTCTTTGATAATTTGGTCCACAAGTTTCATTCGCTTCATATCTTTTGCAGTAAGTTTTAAAGCTTCAGCAGCTTGCTCTTTATATTCCCAACTACGCCATAAAATTGAAGAACAAGATTCTGGAGAAATAACAGAATACCATGTATTTTCTAACATCATTACTTTATCACCTACACCAATACCTAATGCTCCACCTGATGCTCCTTCTCCAATAATTATAGTAATAATTGGCACTTTAAGTCTAGTCATCTCTAGAATATTCCTAGCAATGGCTTCTCCTTGTCCACGTTCTTCGGCTTCAAAACCTGGGTAAGCACCTGGGGTATCTACCAGCGTTACTACTGGTATACCAAACTTTTCAGCAGACTTCATTAATCGTAATGCTTTACGATAGCCTTCTGGGTTAGACATTCCAAAATTTCTGTATTGCCTTGTTTTGGTATTAAACCCTTTTTGCTGACCAATAAACATGTACGTTTGGTCTCCTATTTTACCTAAACCACCAATCATAGCTTTATCGTCTTTTACATTTCTATCTCCATGTAATTCTAAAAATGTATCTCCGCAAAGTGCTTTAATATGGTCTAATGTGTAGGGACGGTCTGGATGTCTCGATAACTGTACTCGCTGCCAAGCAGTAAGATTTTTATAAATATCCTTTTTTGTTTCGAGGAGTTTTTTTTCAATCTGCTTACAAGTTTCAGTAACATCTACTTCACTTTCGTCTCCTATAAGCTTACATTTCTGTAATTGGTCTTCTAGTTCTTTTATTGGTAATTCAAACTCTAGATATTCCATACAATTTGAAATTGGTTTTAAATTAGTTAGTTCACAAACCTACATATTCTCTATTTATTTTAATAATAAATTAAGAATAAAATAGAATTCATACAGCTTACAAAAATAAGAATTACTAACAAGCATTTATTAATTTTAGCGTGTTATCTTCTATTTAGAGATTTTTCTCTTTTTATAATGTTTTACAATCGCATCAAATATCACAGCAATAATAACGATAATGGCACCGTAGTAAAACTGCGCTGACATTTTCTCCGCTTCAGGAAAGAAATATAATGCTAAAA
>CAZBMY010000080.1:0-9219 GCA_964492855.1 uncultured Flavobacteriaceae bacterium | reverse complement strand
TACCTTCTTCCTTTTCACCACGCACCCATTTTGGCACCATCACTTCTTGTAACCAGACTTTATCTAAACCCAAGACTTCTAATTCAGCTTTGGTATATTCTACAGCTTTTTGAGCATTTTCAGACCCAGAAAGTCGTCCTCCAATATCATTAGATAAATAGTCTAACCATGCGTAGCTTTGCCCATTGGTAAGTGATTGTTTGTAAATGTTTTTTAATGTGGTTTCATCATTCTGTGCCTGAATTGAAACACAAAAAAGTGCTATAAAAAGTGCTGTTATTTTATTCATTTTCTAACTGTGATTTATAAAATTCAATATTTTCTTTTTCGTCTGAAGGCATTACAGGCTCTACAATATCATCATATCGCTTTAAGGTATCATAAAGAATTTTCGCTACAATATATCGTGCGGTTGGTTTATCATCTGCAGGTACGTTAAACCATGGCGCATGCGCTTTGGACGTTTTATTTAATAAATCTTCATAGCAATCTTGATACTTATCCCATAGTTTTCGCTCTTTTAAGTCGCCTGATTCAAATTTCCAATTTTTTTCGGGTTTGTTTAAACGACGAAGCAATCTGTTTTTTTGTTCATCTTTTGAGAGATTTAAAAAGAACTTAAAAATGATAGTACCATTATCAGAAATATGCTTTTCAAAATTATTAATCTCTTTAAATCGACGTTCCCAAAAAGTATCTGTAACATCCGCTACGGATTGGATATCAGGCATGTTTTCATACATCAGATAATTAGGATGTACTCGTGTTACCAAAACATTTTCGTAATGCGTTCTATTGAAAATACCGAATTTCCCTCGTGCAGGTAAAGCGATATAATGACGCCATAAATAATCATGCTTTAATTCTAAGTCAGTAGGTTTCTTAAAACTATGGGCTTCTATTCCTCTGACATTAAACTCTTTAAACACTTCACGAATTAAGCTATCTTTCCCAGCAGTATCCATACCTTGAATACACATTAACACAGAATATTTTCCGTGAGCGTACATGGTGTTTTGAATATCTGCTAGCTTCTTACTTAGCTTATTCATTTGTTTTTCAATCTCTTTCTCTTCAGATTCTAAATTATATTTAGTTTGAAGGTTTTCAATTTTAATTTGAGATGAAATTCTAAAGTCTTCAATATTAATATCTTTCATAGTTTTAGTATTTTTATTTTGAAGCAAAAGACTTTACGTCTGCTTCACTGACTTCATTTCCTCCAAGAATGATGAGACGCTCTATTACATTTCTTAGCTCTCTAATATTACCTGTCCAATCATAATTTTGAAGTAACTTAATTGCTTTATCAGAGAAAGATTTTGCAGCGGTACCTTGTTCTTCAGAAATCTTTTTTGAAAAATGATTAATTAAAAGTGGGATATCATCTCTCCTGTCATTTAATGAAGGTACTTCTATTAAAATTACTGCTAATCGATGATATAAATCTTCTCTAAATTTACCGTCTTCAATCTCTTTTTTTAAATTTTTATTTGTGGCCGCTACAACACGCACGTTTACTTTTATATCCTTATCACTACCCACACGCTGAATACGACTCTCTTGCAAAGCACGTAAAACTTTTGCCTGGGCAGAAAGACTCATATCTCCTATTTCGTCTAGGAAAATAGTTCCGCCATTAGCCGCTTCAAATTTACCTGCACGATCTTTAGCAGCTGATGTAAATGCGCCTTTTACATGACCAAATAATTCACTTTCGATTAGCTCACTTGGAATTGCAGCACAATTAACCTCTATCATTGGACCTTTACTGCGTTCACTTTTTTGATGCAACCAATGCGCAACGAGTTCTTTTCCTGTACCATTTGGACCAGTTATTAAGACTCGAGCATCAGTTGGAGCTACTTTATCAATCATATCCTTAATACGACCAATAGAGGAGCTATCACCAATCATTTCGTATTTTTTAGAAACTTTCTTCTTGAGGCGCTTGTTTTCTACAACGAGTTCCTTTCGATCTAGAGCAATACGCACCGTATTTAATAAACGATTTAAATCTGGTGGTTTTGATATGTAGTCAAAAGCGCCTAAACGCATTGTATTTACAGCTGTATCTAAATCGCCATGCCCAGAAATCATTACAATCGGAATCTCTGGCTTAATCTTTTTTACAGCTTCTAATACCTCAACACCATCCATTTTTGGCATCTTAATATCACATAAAACCAAATCGTAATCTTTCTTCTTTATCATTTCTATACCTGCAAGACCATCTTCGGCTTCTTCAACAGCATAAGTATCACTTTCTTCTGAAAGAATTTTTACCAATACACGGCGGATTGCCGCTTCATCTTCTACTATTAATATATGTTGCATATTATATTTTAAATTTTATTCCTGTCCTAAGATAAAAAGCATTTCTTTGATTTAACCGAAAAATATTATCTCTTTCATCATTTCTCAGAATATTATTGAGCCTAAAGGTATAACCAGAATACATATAAGCTACTAAATTATCTGAGAAAGCATACTCGTATCCAAGTCCACCAACGACTACAGACAAAGAGATATTATTAGCCTCTTCCCCATTTATTAGTATCGGTTTCTGCAAGTTAGCAAAGTATCCGTCTAATGCAGTAAATAGTTGAATATTACTAGAATCGTTAAAATGATATTTTAAATTCGACTTAGGAATACCTGCGCTAAATGACCATTTTCTATTGACTCTTCTATAATAATTTACAAAAGGTAGTGGAAAAGGAATACCTGCGGTAGTATTATATGTTAAGCCAAAAATAAGTCGATATGGTCTTTTAATATCTTTAGCGGATGTCCGGTCTTTAATAAAGAAGATACCACCATTTAGGAAAATATCATCCATTGTTATTGTTCCGTTCAGTGTTGATGCAATCCGAGGGTTTACTTTTAACCCAATTCTCCAATTCTCACTAGTTTTAAAAGTATAACCTATATTTAAATCAATAATATTAAGAGCACTTAAGTCTGAAGTGTTAAAAGGGTATTGATCCTCAAGATTAAGTATAATACGATTATACTCAGCACCTATAATCAAATAATTTTTATCCTTAATTTTAATAGGATAATTAAGTAATGCTCTTAGGCGAGTGTATTGATCTTGTGAATTACTTTTAGGTATAAACGAATATTCTAAACGCGCTAAATCAGTTAGCTGGGCATACAATGTTGTAAAGCATAAGAAGCCAAATAATAATAGTGTGTTTCTAATTATTTTAAACTCTAATTTCGCTTTTATCATTTATTTTTTTCTATAATATGAATATCTCTTTGTGGGAAAGGTATACTTATATTATTCTCTTTAAATAGTCTATTGATTTCAAATCGTATATCACTTTTAGGAATAGCAGCAATAAAGCTATCATTTAATGTAAAAATGAGTTTAAAGTTTAGTGAACTATCTCCAAAATCTGTAAACAAGACTAAAGGTTCTGGGTGCTTTAATATAGATTCGTGTTTCTGTGCGACATCTATTAGAAGTTTTTTTACGAGTTCTACATCACTTCCGTAAGCAACACCAACATCGACACTTTCTCTAGTTAAAGAACCATTTTGAGTCCAATTGTATAATATCTTAGTTAGGTATAAATGGTTTGGTATTATTAGAACCTTATTATCTATTGTAACTGCTCTTGTTGTTCTTAATTTAATTTCTTCAATACGCCCTACTTTTCCATCTAACTCAATAATATCTCCTACCTGTACAGATTGATCAATAAGTATAAAAATTCCAGATATAATATCTTGAAAAAAGGTTTGAAGCGCCAAACCAATACCTATAAGTAAAGCGGCAGACGCTGCAAATATTGCAGTAACATTTACACCTACTGAATCTAGTGTAACAAGAAAAATAACAACATAAACTAACCATCTAAAGTAGCCATACACAACTTGAAATTTCCCTTTGTCGTGTTCAGGTATTTTACGAGTTAGTATGCGATAAATAATTTTTAATACGACGGATGTTACAAATATTACTGTCGTAAGTATGAGTAAGTCTAAGACTGAAACACTTATATCTTTGGTAATATCTATATGCAAATTCAAGAAATCGCTGACTCTTTGCCAAATACTACTTTCTGTAATCGTTTCTCCGATATTCTTTAAATCTTGAACAAACAGTATCATTAATATCTTAACCATTTAATAATTGTCTTGTAAGAGGGTTTTTTACCGTACATTAAAATCCCTACACGATAGATTTTAGCTGCAAACCAAACTGTAAAGGTAAATGTTCCGATAAGTAATAATAAACTTAGTATTTGCTGCCATAGTGGTACACCAAAAGGTATACGCATAAGCATTACCACTGGAGATGTAAATGGTATAAAAGAAAATACTGTAGACACTGTTCCGTGAGGGTCTTCTATAACCGTAAACACACCAACATAGACTGCTAAAATCAAAGGCATTAATATGGGTAACATAAACTGCTGCGTATCAGTTTCATTATCTACAGCTGCACCAACAGCTGCATAAAGTGAACTGTAAAGCAAGTATCCACAAACAAAAAATAATAAAAAGGCTATAATTAGATTTGTCAATGGTAAATTTTGAAAGGATTGAATTGCCAATGTAACTTCATCTTGTATTTTGGGGCTATTCATGGCTTGTTGAACCATTTCTTGTTGCTGACCTTGTGCCGCCGTTAAATCTATACCTAACGCAACACTAACAATAGTAGATAGTATACCTAACAATATTATCCAAATTGCAAATTGCGTAATCCCTGCCAAAGATGTTCCTATTATTTTACCCATCATCAACTGAATGGGCTTAACGGATGATATGATAACTTCTATGATACGGCTCGTTTTTTCTTCAATGACACTACGCATTATCATATTTCCGTAAATAATAATAAACATAAATAACAAGTAGCCTGCAATACCACCAAAGGCTAGTTTTAGTATGTTATCTATTTTAGAACTCTTTTGGCCATCAAAACTTTCTTGTGCAATACTTACAGAAGTACTAGATTTTTGTATCTGAACAACATCTAGCCCATTAGCAATAAGCTTTAAATCTCTTAATTTACGCTCTATCTTGTTCTCCATACTCGAGATCACAGTTAGAGATGGTGAGTCTTCAGAGAAAAACTGAACAGAATTACTAACGGCGTCTAAATCTCCGTTTCCGATATATAAAAGCCCATAATGCTCTTCTTTTTTAACTAAGGCTTTTGCATCTTCAATACTACTCCCAACAATATAGTTGTAAGTTGTGTTTTCAGTGCTTTTAAGAACTTCAGCAAATAAACCTGAATCATCTAAAACAGAAATAGTACGTTTCTTATTAGAATTTAATTGAGATAAATACGCTACAACACTAATCAAAGCTATCATAATCAGCGGACTTAAAAACGTCATAATTATAAAAGACTTATTCTTAACCTTAGTCAGATATTCACGTCTTATTATAAGTGGCAAATGATTCATCTTCTAATTATTTTTTACTGTTTGAATAAAGATGTCGCTAGCCGAAGGTATAACCTCAACAAAATGATGTACTTCTGCTTTAGATGTTAAAAATGATAATAAATCGTTAGGCGAAGTATCTGCTCCTATTTTTATATTCATCTTTACATCATCATATACATTTTTGAATGTAGCGGGTAACACTTCAAACTTATTTTTTATACTTTCAATAACAGTTTCAGTATTACTAGACTGCAGACCAACTTCGAATGTATTAGACTTAAATTGCTTTTTAATATCTATTAAATTACCATCTAATATCTTGTTAGATTTATGTATTAAGGCAATATGATCACACAACTCTTCAACAGACTCCATTCTATGGGTAGAAAAAATCACAGTAGCACCTTCTTCTCTTAGTTTTAATATTTCTTCTTTAATAAGATTTGCATTTATCGGATCAAAACCAGAAAAAGGCTCATCAAAAATTAAAAGCTTTGGTCGATGTAAAACTGTAACTATAAACTGAATTTTTTGTGCTTGTCCTTTACTTAATTCTTGAATTTTTTTATTCCACCAGGCACCTATCTCAAACTTCTCAAACCAATGTTCTAATTGTGTCTTCGCATCTGACTTAGACATGCCTTTTAATTGTGCTAAGTATAAGGCTTGCTCTCCGACTTTCATAGATTTATAAAGCCCACGCTCTTCTGGCAAATATCCTATATCGCGTATGTGTTCTGACTGTAATGGCTGTCCATCTAGAAGTACCTTGCCCGAATCTGGCATGGTTATTTGATTAATGATACGAATTAAAGTCGTTTTTCCGGCGCCGTTAGGACCTAACAAACCAAAAATATTTCCTTTTGGTACAGCTAAAGATACTTGATTTAGCGCCCTAAAATCACCAAAGTCTTTGGATACTCCATCCGCAACCAATAAATCATTCATGTATATAATTTTGATTTTTTCTTAGAAACGTAAATATATTAAATGTTACACGGAATAGTAAACGATTATCTTATAATATGATTTATAGTAATTGAGGTAAAAACTATTTGTAAGTTCCATATAAAAAAACAAAACCCACCCTTATAACTAAACAAGGATGGGAAAAAATTGCTATGAAAAAGAAAAATTATCGCCAATTAGCATTAGCGATAATCCAAATATACTCTTTTTTCTGAAATACACAGAAATTTAAGAAAACATATCTTTTACTTTCTCAAAAAAGGACTTGTCTGAACTCTCTGGTTTTGGTTGAAAATGTTCATCATTACGCATATCTTCAAAAAATGCTTTCTGTTTTTTGTTTAATGTCTTTGGTGTCCAAACATTAACATGTACTAATAAGTCGCCTTTACCATAACCATTAATACTAGGAATACCTTTTCCTCTTAATCTTAATATCTTTCCTGATTGTACACCTGGCTCTATCTTAATTCTGACTTTACCTGAAACAGTATCAATTTCCATAGAAGATCCTAAAACGGCATCAGGTAAACTCACATACAAATCGTAATGCAAATTATCTCCTTCTCGTTTTAATGTTGGGTGATCTTCTTCTTGTATGGCAACGAGCAAATCACCTGCAATACCATTACCTGGAGCAGAATTACCTTTTCCATTAACTTTAAGTTGCATACCATCAACTACACCTGCAGGTATTTTTACAGTTACAGTTTCTTCTTTAGAGATTAACCCTTGTCCATCAGAACCGTCAGGTCGCTTATCAATACTCTGTCCTGCTCCACCACAAGTAGGACATGCAGAAGCCGTTTGCATACGTCCTAAAATAGTATTGGTTACTCTGGTTACTTGGCCTTGACCATTACAAGTGCTACATGTCTTGTAAGTCACACCATCTGCCTGGACTTTTCGTTTTACTTTTATCTTTTTTTCTACGCCATTAGCTACTTCTTCTAAAGAGAGTTTTACACGAATTCGTAGATTACTGCCTTTGGCTACGCGACGACCACCGCCACCAAAACCGCCAAAGCCTCCACCTCCACCAAATGCACCACCAAAGATATCTCCGAATTGGCTAAATATGTCATCCATATTCATACCGCCACCGCCAAAGCCACCGCCGCCTTCAAAAGCTTGGTGGCCAAATTGGTCGTAACGTGATTTTTTGTCAGCATCGCTCAGAACTTCATAAGCTTCAGCAGCTTTTTTAAACTTTTCCTCGGCTTCTTTATTATCTGGATTTTTATCCGGATGATATTTCATGGCTGTTTTTCTGTAAGCCTTTTTTATCTCTGCAGCTGAGGCACTTTTGCTTATTCCTAATATGTCGTAAAAATCTTCTTTCATAATGTGTTTCCGTAAAACAGAATTGTTTTAATTATTGCCCAATGACTACTTTTGGGAAGCGAATAACTTTATCGCCAAGTTTGTATCCACGCTCTACTACATCGATAATCTTACCTTTTAAATCGTCGGTTGGTGCAGGTATTTGCGTTACCGCCTCATGGTTATCTGCATTAAAAATATCGCCTTGTTTAATGTCAATTTTAGATAGGCCTTTCTGTTCTAGCGTATTTACTAACTTATTATAAATTAGCAATACACCCTTACGTAATTCTTCGGCCTCTTTATCTTCTTCGATGTGCGTTAAAGCACGTTCAAAATCGTCGAGCACAGGTAACATAGACACCATAACATCTTGACTTGCTGTTTTAAACAAATCGATACGCTCTTTAGTAGTTCGTTTTTTATAATTTTCAAATTCAGCAAAAAGACGCATAAACTTATCTTTTTCTTTTGCTAAATCGTCTTGCAATTGTTCTTCAGCAGTTAGTGTTTCTTCAGCTACCGTTTCTGTTTCAGTTGCTTCTATTTGAGGTTCTTCTACCTCTTGGTTTTTATCTTTTTTGCCCATTATTTTAGACTAATTTTTAAATCTTCGATTTACAGATGGCAAAAGTACTGCCAATATTCAGAAAATGTCAAAATGTCACAGGTATTTTTTTATTTTGATTTTAAACTACCTTTGTGGCAAATATTTATAGATGTCATTTAAAGACTTACACATAATTAAACCTCTTTTAAGAGCTGTTGCAGATTCTGGTTATGACGAGCCAACTCTAATTCAGCAACGTTGTATTCCTCCTATCTTAGAAAAAAAAGATGTAATAGCTTCTGCACAAACTGGGACTGGAAAAACTGCTGGTTTTGCCCTACCAATTTTACAATTATTATTTGATAAGCAAGATGCTCCCAAACGCGGTAAAAAAGTACGCGCTTTAATTGTAAGTCCAACTAGAGAATTGGCTGTACAGATTAATGATAATTTTAAAACTTACGCCAAATATACCAACTTACGTTCGGCAGTATTATTTGGAGGCGCATCTATAGAACCTCAAATAGATCTATTAAAAAAAGGTGTTGATATTTTAATAGCCACACCTGGACGTCTGTTAGATTTACACAAACAAGATTACGTTAACCTTGACTATATCGAAACTTTTGTTTTAGATGAAGCGGACTTAATGCTAGACATGGGCTTTATTGACGATGTCAAAAAAATTGAACGCCTGTGTCCTGAGAGCAAACAAGTCTTGCTGTTTTCTGCTACAATACCTTATAAAGTCGAACAGCTAGCAAGCTCAATCTTAAAAGAACCGCAACGCATAGATGTTACTCCAAGCAAATCTATTGCTAGTGATATTAGTCAAATTTTGTATTACGTACCAAAGCGAAATAAAATTGAATTGTGCTTACACCTATTAAGAAACACCATAAAGGGAAGTATTCTCATTTTTAGACGCACAAAATTTGGTGTCGATAAGCTTGAAAAAAC
>CAZBMY010000079.1:4918-9329 GCA_964492855.1 uncultured Flavobacteriaceae bacterium | reverse complement strand
ATAGTAATATCTGCGCAAACGTATCTAAAACGTTTTTATAATAATTTAGGATTTATAGAAATAGGAAACGAATATTTAGAAGACGGTATACCTCATATAAAAATGAGAAAATCTTAATTCAAAATACCATTGTATTTAGAGGGATTTGAAAGGATATCTATAGCCTCTTTTATTTCAGTATTATTTGATTTATAATATTCATACAGTCCTTCAGAATAGAAATAGCGTTTAATAATTTCATCCCTAAGTAATAATGATAATTTTTCTTTATTAGTAGTAATAGATGTGTTTTTATAATCGTTTAAAGCAGAAATTAATCTATTATATTCTGTAGATATACTCTCATCTAATTCTTCGTTTTCAGCAACCTGAAATGCTTTAGTAAGTGCTTTTTCTGTTTTTGTTTCGAAATTAAAAGTAGTAGTTTTTAAATAGTTTTTAAACGTTTTAAAGTCAGCATCAGAAAACTCAAAACTTTCTAGACTAGATACTTTGTTTTTATAAAAATAGTCGGTTGCAAAGTCAAAAATTAGATTTTCTGTTTCAATAGCTTTCACAATAGGCGTTTGTTTAGATTGTGCTATTTCAACATCTGGTTGTACACCACCACCATCAAAAACAGAACGTCCTTTTTTAGTTTTAAATGCTTTAAAATCTTTTTGCTTAGTCCGTGTTGCATTATTGTTTTCATCTCTATTCCAGTAATCTAAAGCTTGTATACAACGGCCTGATGGTGTATAATAACGAGAGATGGTAATTTTCATTTGCGTACCATAAGTCAAAGGTTTTGGTCGCTGTACTAAGCCTTTACCAAAACTTCTTGCGCCAATAACTACAGCACGATCTAAATCTTGTAAAGCGCCAGATACAATCTCACTTGCTGAAGCTGATTTACCATCAATTAATACAACTACTGGTATATCTAAATCTATTGGTTCTCTTCGTGTGTAATAGGTTTTATTATATTTTTCAACTTTTGATTTTGTAGTGACTACAAGCTGGTCTTTAGGCACAAAAATATTTACAATATTTACAGCTTCATTAAGAAGACCACCAGGATTACCTCTTAAATCTAAAACGATATTTTTTGCACCCACATTTTTTAAGGAGTTTAAGGCCTTTATAGTTTGCGATGATGCTTTATTATTAAACCTTCTTAGAACAATATAACCCGTGTCCTCATTAATCATAGAGTAGTGAGGGACAGCAGTAATTTCTGAAGACTCTCTAATAACCTCTACTGTTTTTGTTTGTCCTTGACGCTTATAGGTTAAATTTACTTTTGTACCAGCAGCACCTTGTAAAAGGTTTCCTGCGTCATCCTTAAAATCACTAATATCTACATTATCTATTTTTATAATTTCGTCACCAGCTTTTAAACCAGCTTTATCAGCAGCATAACCTTTGTAAGGTTCAACTATAACTAATCTATCTTTCATTGTTCTTACACTAGCACCAATCCCTGTGTAATCGCCAGCATTATTAATACGAGACGACTGCACATCTTGTTCGTTATAAAATTGCGTATATGGATCTAATTCCTCTAACATACTTTTAATAGCAATATCCATTAAATCTCCAGGGTTGGTATCATCTACATAATTCATGTTTAGTTCTTTAAACATGGTAGTAAATATTTCAATCTGTTTTGCTATTTCAAAGAAGTTAGTATTGAATGCGGTTGTTGTTAAAAATACAACAGCAATAGCAACAGGAATTATTATTTTTTTATTCAGAAATCGTCTCATTTTTAGAAGTGTGTTTTATAAACTTTTCAAAAAGGAGTTTTATTTTAGTATCTAACTCCTTAAAAGTTGTTTTGTCTTTACTAATATATAAAATCATAAAAGCGTAAGCTGTTGTGTTTGTGTTAAAGTATTGTGGCTTATTTAAACGATAGGCCTCTCTAAGTAATCGTTTAATACGATTTCTATCCACTGCATTTTTATGTAATCGCTTACTAACTGATACACCAGTTTTTAAAATAGAGTCATCATCAAATTCTGTTTTTAGATATACTAAACGCATAGGAAAAACAGTGACAGCCTTACCTTCTGTAAAAAGCTGTTCTATTAGTTTTTTACTTTTTAATTTATCTTTTTTGGAGTATTCAAAACTCATATTCTATTGATATATCTGTAAAAATAAAAAAAGGCATCTAATCGATGCCTTTTTTAAAGTTTATTGAAACAGAAAATTACTTCTTATTATTGTCTCTATTAACATCGGCCATTAATTGTGATGGGTCGATTTCTATAGATTCAATATTTTTTGATGTTTTTAAATTATATGTAGGATAAGCCCAAGCCCAATCACTAACAATTGTGGCTTCTGTTGGTTTTTCACCTCGCATCATTTGTAATGGAATGTAAAAATCTTCTTTAGTTCCGTCAGTATAAGTGACACTCACATCTAAAGGCATAGGCATTTGTCCAATACGCTCTAACGTCGCAGATGACCCTTCTATTGATGTTATACCATAATCAATAGTATTTGTGGTTTGTCCAAAATCGATAAGATACCAGTCCAATTCAAAATCTGTAATGCGTTCTGCTGTTCTCACAACATCCATTGGCTTAGGGTGTTTGAATGCGAAATCGTTAAAGTATTTTTTTAAAGTTTTCTTTAGATTATCCTCGCCGATAACATAACCTAATTGTGAGATAAATACAGCACCTTTTGCATAGGCAGCAGAACTGTAAACACCATTATAAGCATAACGATCCGCATGTGTTGTTAGCGGTTGTTCTCTTCCGGATGTTGCTAAACGAATGTAACCACGATATGAACCAGAATTTGGATTAGCTCTAGGCTCATCACGTAATTGATTCATAGCTAAAGCAGAAATATAGCTTGTAAAGCCCTCATCCATCCACTCGTGTTTAGCTTCGTTAGAAGCTAACAAAAACTGAAACCAGGTATGTGCCAACTCGTGAGCAGTAACACCTAGTAGACTTCCATAACTACGCTTACCAGTAATTAAAGTTGACATCGCATATTCCATACCACCATCTCCACCTTGAATTACAGAATATTGGTCATAAGGGTATTTACCAACGTTCTCAGAGAAAAACTGCATCAACTTAGCAGTATCTGATTGTAAATCTTTCCAGCTTTTTAAGTTTTCAGCAGGCAAGTCTTTTTTGTAATAAAAATTAAGCATTGGGCCGTTAGGAACTTGGTAAGTGTCATGAATATAATCCTTATCAGCAGCCCATGTGAAATCGTGAACATTAGGTGCTAAAAAGCGCATTGTTTTTTTAGAACCGTTTATTTTAGGCTCACCCTGCAAATAACCCGTTCCACCAACTACGTAATCTTTATCGATAGTTAAAGACACATCAAAATCTCCCCAAACACCATGGAATTCTCTACCTATGTACGGGTCGGCATGCCAACCTTCATCATCGTACTCAGCTAATTTCGGATACCACTGCGTCATAGAAAGTGCGACACCTTCAGCATTATTACGACCAGAGCGACGAATTTGAACAGGAACTTGTGCATCCCAATTCATTTTAAAAGTTACTTTCTCTCCAGGTTGAATAGGCTTAGAGAGTTCAACCTCTAAAACAGTACCAACAGTTTCATGGTTTAAGACTGTTCCGTTCTGTGTTAAGCTATTCACTTTTATAAAACCAATTTCACTAGGTTTTAACTTACTAATTCTATCGCGAACTCGTCGATCAGGGTCAGATATGGTGCGAGAACGGACGTCCATTTCACTTCCAGGCTGAAAGGCATTAAAGTATAGATGGTAGTAAACACGCGTTAATACATCTGGTGAATTATTGGTATACACCAAGGTTTGATCACCTTTGTACTGATAAGTTGTTGTGTTCATGTCAATAGTCATTTTATAATCGACATGTTGTTGCCAATAACTACTTGAATTATTGACAGACACAGATTTTGAAGTATTCTTTTGAACGTATTCTTTTGAAGAGTCACAAGAGAATAATATACACGTAATAACAAAAAGAGATAGTAATTGTTTCATAGATATAAATTATAATTTTGAAGCCATAATTAAGGCGTTATATGCATTAGCTATTCGTCCAGATTTAGATACGTTTGAAAATGATTGAATATTTCCTGTATCTCCACCAACGACGACTTTAGTATTAAGTTGTAATCCTGAATTTAAAATAACATTTTTAACTTGAGCGGCGGTTAATTTAGGATATTGCGAGCGTATTAAGGCTGCGAGACCAGCAACTGCAGGAGCAGCCATTGATGTTCCGCTATTTTCTTCGTATTTATTTTCAGGGACTGTTGAGTATATGTCTTGACCAGGAGCAAATATATCGACATTTTTATTTCCATAGTTAGAGAAACTAGCAATCATTTGGCTACCATATTTAGGAGCTAAAGCACCAACAGAAATATAATTATTTGAGATTTCTTTTCC
>CAZBMY010000079.1:0-4818 GCA_964492855.1 uncultured Flavobacteriaceae bacterium | reverse complement strand
TGCCATAATTTCAACATTATTAGCAACGCCATTAGCGCCTTTACCATTGTTACGCTCTGCAGCAACAATGCCCGCAACGTGTGTACCGTGACTTTCTGAAGCTTCTTTTGGCTTTACATTTCCGTTTCCATAACCTACTTTGTCATCTAAATCATCAGGGTTATCACCTGTTTTACGACCGCTAAATGTTAAGTTTAAATTGTAATTAAGGCTGTCGTCAATCTGATTTTTTTGCTCTTTAAAAACAGTAATAGTTTCTGTTATAGTGCCTAAACCAAACCCAAAGGTTTGAGAAATAATATCTTGATGCCTCAACAATTCTTGGTCGGTTGTTTTTATGGTCCTTACCTCTTGCAAGGTATATTCTTCTTTTTTTAAGTGCTCAGAAATAGCCTTGTGCGAACTAAGAATAACTGGTAAAACTTGGTCATTTTGAGCTTTTCTTTCTTGCCATATTTTTAGTTCTTCTTCATAAGCTGCTTTAGCTTCGTTATAATTTGGTGTATTAGCATCTCCATTAGCAATAATTCTTGTGAGCTCTAATTGTTCTTCATAGGTTTCACCTAAAAAATTCCACCCATGAATATCATCAACATACCCATTATTATCATCATCTTTTCCGTTATTAGGGATTTCACCATTATTAGTCCATATGACGTTATCTAAATCTTCATGATCGATATCAATACCAGAATCTATAATAGCCACAATAACTTTTACACCTTTTTTACTTTTAATAATTTCGTTGTAGGCACGCTCAACAGCCATTCCCGGAATGGTGTCTTTTTCTAAGTCTAAATGTCCCCAATTTTCTTTTTCAGCTTTGGTAAGTTCTGCAACTTTGAGAGGTGAGGTATCAATATTTTCAACAGGTGTTGAAATTAGTTTTGATGGGCCACAGCTCACCAAAAACGAAGCTATTATTATGTAAGTAGCTACTGATTTTTTAATGTGTTTCATTGGTAACAGGGCTTTAAAAAATATCTTCACAATTATATACTTTATTTAAACGCACACCTTTTTCTGTATGCTTTACTGTTATTATAGGATTATGAGCATCATGCTCTAAAAACAAATAGTAGTTTTGGTTTGCTGCTAGATTTAAAAACTGTTCTTTTTCATCAAGCGTTAAAAGAGGCCTGGTATCATATCCCATAACAAAAGGAATAGGTAGGTGGCCCGCTGTTGGTAATAAATCTGCCATAAAACAAATCGTTTTTCCATTATAATTTATCATCGGAATCATTTGCTTCTCGGTATGTCCGTTGGCGAAAAAGATATCAAAACCCAACTCAGAATTTTTTAAAATAGAACCTTCGGGAAGTGATGTAAACTGTAATTGCCCACTTTCTTCCATAGGAATGATATTTTCCTTTAAAAACGACGCTTTTTCACGACGATTAGGCTCAGTAGCCCATTGCCAATGATTTTTATTGCTCCAAAAATTTGCGTTTTTAAAGGCGGGCTCAAGAATGTTTCGGTCATTATTATATTGAATACTTCCGCCACAATGATCAAAATGTAAATGTGTCATAAACACATCCGTGATATCATCACGATGAAATCCGTTTTTATTCAGTGACTTATCTATAGAGTCATCACCCCATAAGTGGTAATATCCATAAAACTTTTCCGACTGCTTATTCCCCATTCCTGTATCTATTAAAATAAGACGATTTCCATCTTCAATTAATAAACATGTAGCAGCAATATCAATCATATTATTGTTATCGGCTGGGTTGGTGCGCTGCCATAATGATTTGGGCACTACACCAAACATAGCACCACCATCTAACTTAAAATTTCCAGCCTCAATAGGGTATAATTTCATAAGACATGCAAAATAAGAAAAACCCCGAAAAGAGAGAGATGCCTTTTAGATTTAATTGTGATTTTTTGAGTTGTAAAAAAAAGCCTATTTTCGGATAAAATTTATATAATTTGAAGAAACTTACTCGGAGTGTTACGCTCACTTCTGCAATTGCAATTAGTATTGGCGGTATGTTGGGAAGTGGTATTTTTGTACTTCCTGGTATTGCAGCAGCAAAAACAGGGTCTTCAATTTGGATAGCATATCTATTAGCCGCTGTTTGTATTCTTCCTGCGGCATTATCAAAAAGTGAGCTAGCGACATCTATGCCGTCTTCTGGAGGCACGTATGTTTATATTGAACGCACTTTTGGGCCTGTTTTTGGAACTATTGCAGGCATAGGATTGTGGCTATCATTACTTCTAAAAAGTTCTTTTGCTTTGGTTGGTTTTGGGGCCTATTTAACGGTTCTTGTAAGTGTCGATGAGGGCTTTACAAAGTATGCGGCATTGTTTTTTCTATTAGTCATTTTGTGTCTCAATATTTTTGGTATAAAAAAAGTAGGGAAGGTTCAAATAGTTATTGTAACCATTAGCCTTATTAGTCTCGCTGCTGTATTGGTATTTGGAATTCCAAATGTTAATAAAGAATATTTAGATCCTTTATTTTCTAATGGGAATGTGGGTTTAGCTTCGACGGTTGCATTTGTTTATATTTCGTATGCCGGCGTAACAAAAATAGCAGCCATTGCTGGAGAAATTAAGAATCCTAGTGTAAATCTTCCAAGAGCAATGATGTTGTCTTTGGTTATTATGTCTCTAATATATGTTTCTATAGCTTTTGTTTTAGTGGGAAACATACCTATGGAAACGCTAAGTACTGACATAAAGCCCATTTATACAATTTCTAATTTATTGGGCGGTAAATATGTCGGTTATGCTGCAGCTGTCGTTGGCGTAATTACTTTGGTTTCTATGGCAAACTCAGGAGTTTTGGCCGCATCGCGCTTTCCGTTTGCTATGGCAATAGATCAGTTGCTGCCAAAGTTTATGAGTAAAATTCATTCTAAATATTTAACACCAGTTGTAACAATAGCTATGACTTGTGTAGTCATGGCTCTAGTCATTTTATTTTTAGATGTTGAAAAAATAGCCAAACTCGCTAGCGCATTTATGGTAATGATGTTTGTGTCTGTCAATGCCTGTGTTATTATTTTACGAGAAACAGCAACACAATGGTATAACCCGCCTTATAAGTCACCATTTTACCCATTTATTCAACTTTTTGGGATAATAAGTGGCATTATTTTACTTGTTCTTCTTGGTTTCGTTCCGCTTATGGCGATTCTATTAATTTCAATTCTTGGATTTTTTATTTATCTCAAGTTCGGAAAGAAAACCTCAAGAACGGGTGTGCTAAGAAAGTACGGTCACCGTCCAGCATTATATTTACTTTATAAAAAGAAGAATAGAAGAAAACGAAAGTTAGCAGCAAATGACATAGTGGTTAATAGCGATTTCTTAGATGGTGAAATTTTAGATGATGCAGGTGTAGTAGTACCTCTCTTAGGAAACGAAACCTCACCCGAAATGCTTGTTGAAATAGGAGCGGCCCTGAATACAAAAGACAAACTTCAAGTAGCAAACATTACAGAGGTGCCAAACCAGACATTTTTAGAGGCTGTAGTTGATGAGAACCCAAAGATTAATTCGCTTGCTAGACGATTTTCTAGACTAGCAGACTCAAAAAATATTGATATAGATTTTGAATCTGTAGTGACTCATAATATGTCTGACACCATCCATGAACTTAGTGACCAAACACATTGTGATTGGCTGGTTTTTGGTTGGAATGGTAGAGCAAGAACAGGCATATTAATCAATAATCCCATTGGTTGGTTAATGACAAACATCAATTCAAGCTTTGCCTTATTTAAAGACAATGGAGTTCGCCATATCGGAAAAGTGTTAATTGCACTAAGACCGGGCAGAAACGACAAAAAATTTATAGATGTTGCGGATAGAATAAGTCAGTTTTACGGCGCTTCGTTTTCATTGTTGCGTGTTGTTCCTGAAGATATTTCTGATGAAGACCTTAATCATCTTGAAGACACTTCAATGGCTTTAATAGAGACGTCTAAAGCCGAGTCTAAATTAGTAGTTGTAAAGTCAGATGATTCTATCGAAACAATTTCTAATGCGTCAGCATCTTATGATTTACTTATTTTAGGAACACCTCAAAAAGACAGTTGGATTACAGTTCTTTTTGGAACAGGAAAAGATAAATTTACAGAAAAATCAGCATGTTCTGTATTGCGTTTAACGATTAAGGATAATTAGATTTTTCTTTACTAACTTTACTATCTAATCAATCTTTGAGTTAATGATAGAGTTAGCAGGAATAATTATTTTAGGAATTTTAGCCCAGTGGGTTGCGTGGCGTTTTAAAATACCAGCAATTTTACCTTTAATTTTAATTGGTTTATTGGTGGGTCCAATAGCTGCTGAGTTTCTTTCTGAAGATGGTAAAAAATGGATTGAACCCATATGGAATGGTGAAAAAGGATTATTTCCCGGAGATAGTCTCTACTATTTTGTCTCTCTTGCCATAAGTATTATTCTTTTTGAAGGCGGGCTCACACTAAAGCGGAATGAGGTTAAAAACGTAGGACCAGTAATTACGAAACTAATCACTGTAGGCGCAGTAATCACATTTTTTGGAGCTGGTGTAGCTGCACATCTTTTATTTGGGTTGAGCTGGGAACTATCATTCCTCTTTTCTGGTTTAATAATAGTTACCGGGCCAACAGTAATCACACCTATTTTAAGGAATATTCCGCTTAAAAAAGATATTTCTGCGGTATTAAAGTGGGAAGGCATTTTAATAGACCCTATTGGGGCTTTAGTAGCCGTATTGGTATTCGAATTTATTAGCGTTGAAGGCGATAGTGGTTTTACAAAGACAGCATTTATGGAGTTTGGTAAGATTGTATTGTTCGGGACCACTTT
>CAZBMY010000078.1:0-9353 GCA_964492855.1 uncultured Flavobacteriaceae bacterium | reverse complement strand
CTGCCCAAAAGAAGCAGCAGAAATTAAAATTGTAAAAAGTAAAAAGTAAAGTTTTTTCATAATTAATTGTTTAGTCCTCCAAAATTAACAAAATTTTACGGGTTTTTGAGTATTTTTTGTTGCACAATGCTATGTTTTACAATTATTTAATGTTGTTTTTTAAATTTCATAGAATATCTATAAGAAATTTCTGTATATGTTAGCTAAACGTTATCAATTAGAGAAATTTATTTATGTAAACGATATATAATTATATTTACATTCAGATTAAATAATTCTTTATTTTGAAAAAAAGCGATATCAAAATATTACTTGTAGACGATGAAGCCGATATTATAGAGATTGTTGGCTACAATTTATCCTCAGAAGGCTATCAAGTGATTACGGCAAACAATGGTGTTGTAGCTATTGAAAAAGCTAAAAAACACAAGCCGCATTTAATAATATTGGATGTGATGATGCCAGAAATGGATGGTATAGAAGCTTGTGAAAAAATAAGAGAATTACCAGATTTAAGTCATACCGTTATTACATTCTTAACTGCTAGAGGAGAAGACTATTCTCAAGTTGCTGGTTTTGATGCAGGTGCAGACGATTATATTACCAAACCTATTAAGCCAAAAGTTTTAGTGAGTAAAGTAAAGGCTTTGTTAAGACGTTTAAAAGATTCTGATAATCCATCTGATTCTATAATTAAAATTGGCAAACTCATCATTAATAGGGAGGAGTATAAGATTTCTAACAACGGAGAAGAAATAATCTTGCCAAGAAAAGAATTTGAATTACTATCTTTACTAGCAACCAAACCAGGGAAAGTTTTTAAGCGTGAAGAAATTTTGGATAAAGTTTGGGGTAATGAGGTTGTCGTTGGTGGAAGAACCATAGATGTTCATATCCGTAAGCTTAGAGAAAAAATTGGAGATAAACGTTTTAAAACTGTAAAAGGTGTTGGGTACAAGTTTGTAGATTAATGCAAAAATCACCTAAGAAGTCTTACAAATTCGCCTTTAAAACTTCGGCGTATGTTACTATTGTTGCCTCAGTTTTTATGGCGCTATTCCTTTATGTATTTCATACATTAGATTGGGAATTCCTTGTATTTCCATTTGCATGTTATATCGTTTGTTTTGGAGTTATCCAATACCGAGTTGAACATTTTATATATAGACGGGTAAAAAAAATCTATGATGATTTGACATTACTAGAATCTACAGATTTAAGGCAGCAACCTATAACAACAGATATGTCTACGTTGACTAAGGAGATAGACCGATATGCCCGAGACAAAAAAATTGAAATAGAAACGCTTAAAGTTCGTGAAGAATATAGAAAAGAGTTTTTAGGTAATGTGTCACATGAGCTTAAGACACCATTATTTACAGTACAAGGTTATATAGAAACACTACTCGATGGTGCCATAAATGATGAGAAAGTTAGAGACAAATATCTTAATCGTGCAAGTAAAGGTGTAGAGCGTTTAAGCTATATCCTAAAAGATTTAGATATGATTACTAAACTCGAGGTTGGTGATCTAAGTCTCAATCTCGAAGCATTTGATATTGTAGAATTGGCACAAAGCGTTTTTGACCTTTTTGAAATGAAGGCAGCTAAGAAAAACATTACGCTAACCTTTGATATGGGTTATGAAAATCCAATTATGGTCTACGCTGATAAGGAACGCATACAACAGATTTTAAGCAATCTTATTGTAAACTCTATCAAATACGGATTAGAACATGGTACAACCGAAATTAGTATCGAAAATCTAATAAAGAATAAAATTATAATTAGGGTTACAGATAATGGTGAAGGCATAGCTAAAGAACATCTAAGTCGTTTGTTTGAACGTTTTTACCGTGTTGATAAAAGTGGGTCACGTAAAGAAGGCGGTTCTGGTCTTGGGCTTTCAATCGTAAAGCACATTATAGAAGCGCATAATGAAAAGATTTATGTGGAGAGTGAGCCAGATGTTGGGAGTGAATTTTCGTTTACTCTAGAAAAGGTCAAATAAACTTTTAAAATCGGACTCGTAATTATAATCTCGGAATCCCGAAAAGTCGCAATTAAACTCTAAATCAGTTTTTAACAATTCATCTTGCAGAACACTAGGAATTATCTTTTGTTTTAAAAGTTTGTTAGCTAAATACAGTTGCTCATATTGTCCAGGTGTCGGAATAAAAAATGCTTTTTTACTAAGCTTAGCTAAGTCCATAATGGTTGTATAGCCAGACCGAGAAATTATTAACTCGCAAGAATTTATCAATGTTTCTAGTTCTTCACTAGTCATGTAATTATATAATTTAATATTACCTTTTGTTTCAGATATTTGAGTGTGTTCTACTATGCCTCTTACAAAAACAACTTTTCTGTTATCACCTTTTAATAAAGTCAATAATTTATTTTCAAGTTGAGTGCGTTGAGGTTCTGGGCCTGATAAAATAACTAGAATATCAATCGTATTTCCTGATGCTTGTTTTTTAAATCGACTCAGAGGGCCAATATATTTTATATTCTTCAGCTTTTTTTTAGGATGACCAAGTTTACCACTCAAATTAGGGATGTCTTTAAAATCAGGCACCCAACATTCATCAAATTTTTTAATGATGCTTTGGTGCCATATACTACTTAGCCAAGTAGTCTTGCCACTTAATACATTAACTTGGTGTGTGATATAAACTGAAGGAATTAAATCAGACCTTACCCCAAATCTATTGTCAGAAATTATACCAGAAATAGTTTCAGACTTAATTAAGTCTTCGACATATTTTTTTTCATGTTTAATGGTTTTTAAAATATGTGGCGAATCTTTAAGAAACTTCTTTTTAAAATCTGTTCCTTTTTTTGAATACGTAATGTTATAAGAAGGTAATTCAAAAGCCTTTAGTTTAGGGAATTCTTTCTTCAACAATTCTAAAGCACCACCATCAGAAGCTAATACAGGTTCAAAACCTAGAGATTGCAATCCGTTAATTATTGGAATACATCGCGTCGCATGACCCAAACCCCAGTAAAGAGGTGCAACTAAAATTCGTTTTTTTTGGAGGTGTTTTTTCAGTTTATGTAGATTTTTTGATATCCAAAGATAAACCTAAAATGTTTCCTTAATTTTGCCGAAAGATTAAATAATTGTGGGAAGTAAAAATAAATTAAAGCGTTTTAAAGAAAACGAAACTTTTGAAAATGTATTTCAGCCTAAACGAGAAGAGCTTGTTGATGGTCATTTTGAGCCAAAAGGACAATGGAATGCTACTATTTTTAAAAATGAAAACCCAATAGTTTTAGAGTTAGGTTGTGGAAAAGGCGAATATACTGTTGAGCTTGCTAAACGTTTTCCCGATAAAAATTTTATAGGTATAGATATAAAAGGAGCTCGTTTTTGGCGTGGTGCCAAAACAGCTTTAGAAGAACACATTACTAATGCAAAATTTATAAGAACACAAATTGAATTAATTGACCATGCTTTTGCAGAAAACGAAGTCGATGAAATATGGATTACCTTCCCTGATCCACAAATTAAATACAAACGGACAAAGCATAGAATGACCAATCTCCAATTCTTAGAACGTTATAAAAGCGTGTTGAAACCAAAAGGGATAATGCACCTTAAAACGGATAGCGAATTTATGCACGGTTACACCTTAGGCTTACTTCATGGTGCTGGTCATGAGGTGTTATATGCCAATCATAATGTTTATAAACAAGAAGGCAGTCCTAAGGAAGTTACCCAAATTCAAACGTACTACGAAAGTCAGTATTTAGAGCAAGACAAACCAATTACGTATATTAGATTTCTAATTAACTAAATCTTGAGTATCACAATCGTCTTCTTTCTAGGTCTTTTTGTGGCCTTAATTGGTGTTATACCACCAGGACTTTTAAACATGACAGCTGCCAAAATCGGCCTTAAAGAGGGTGCCGGTCGCGGTGTAATGTTCTCTACGGGTGTGTGTTTGGTGGTTTTTATTCAGACGTATATAGCTGCTATTTTTTCGCGGTATTTAACTAATAGGCCAGACGTTGTAGAAATTTTACAACGTGTTGCTTTTGTGATTTTTGTATTAATTACAGTGTATTTCTTAGTCTTAGCGTCAAAACAAAAGGATGAAGTAAAGCAGGTTGTAGAAGAAGATATAAGAAGTAAAAAAAGTCGTTTTTTCTATGGTATGTTATTATCAGGGCTTAATGTTTTTCCTATTCCGTATCAAGCTTATATGACGATTACCTTAGCGTCTTTCGGCGTCATGGATTTTGAGCGGTTAAGTATTATAACCTATGTTACAGGCGCTTCAATGGGTACTTTTGTGATGTTATACATATACATATTTTTCTTCGATAAGATAAAAGACAAAGCATTTACCTCTCAAAAAAACATGAATTATATTATCGGTAGCGTTACGGGCTTAGTCGCTTTAGTAACATTCATAAATATTCTTAGAGAATTTTAGTGAAATAGCTATTGTTTAATTTAATCAGTAAATTAAGTTCTTAAGAAGTTGTCACATTTAACCGTGTTAAAATAATAGATGAAACCAGAAACTGAATCCTTTTTTGAGCGTGTTTATGAAGTGGCTAGACTTATTCCTTATGGCCGAGTTACAAGTTACGGGGCAATTGCAAAATATCTTGGTGCGGCAAGAAGTGCACGTATTGTTGGTTATGCTATGAACGGGTCGCATGGGAAAGATGTGCCAGCGCATCGCGTAGTTAATCGAAAAGGTTTACTCACAGGCAAACACCATTTTGAAGGCACAAATCTGATGCAACAATTGTTAGAAAGCGAAGGCATAAAGGTTATTGACAATCAAATTCAAAACTTAGAATCTATTTTTTGGAACCCTTCAGGTGAGTTAAAATAGGTTACATTCATTAGCTGAATTCAACCATTTTTCTTTTCAATTTTCTTAACGAAAAATATGAACTTTTCGCTGTATCTTTGCATTTAGAATTAATCTAGATAAAAAGTGAAATGAGCCGAAAATGAAAGTTTCTAGTTGTCCTAGAGTACTAATGGCGAATTCCATCTAACAAACTAGTAAATTTGAATATTAACAGATGAAACTTAATAAACAAGATATATTTAATGCATTAAAAACCATTACTGTTCCTGGAGAAGGACAAAACATGGTAGATAGTGGTGCGGTAACCAATGTAGTGACTTTTGCAGATGAAGTCATTGTAGATATTACAATCAAAAATCCTAGTCTTCAAGCACGTAAAAAAACTGAAGTAGAAATTTTACAAACGATACATCGTGAGGTGTATGAGAAAGCAAAAATAAAAGTTAATGTAAAAGTTGATGCTCCTACAATTGCGCAAAAAAAGACTAATGAAATTAAAGGGAAGCCAATTCCTGGGATTTCAAATATCATAGCTGTAGCATCTGGTAAAGGAGGAGTTGGTAAATCAACAGTTACTGCAAACTTAGCAGTAACGTTAGCTAAAATGGGTTTTAAGGTTGGTGTTTTAGACGCAGATATTTACGGACCATCAATTCCTATAATGTTTGATGTATCAGATGAGCGACCACTTTCAGTAAATATAGACGGAAAGTCAAAAATGAAACCTGTAGAAAATTATGGTGTTAAAGTATTATCTATTGGGTTCTTTACTAAGCCAGACCAGGCTGTAATTTGGCGTGGGCCAATGGCTTCAAAAGCATTAAATCAAATGATTTTTGATGCTGCTTGGGGTGAATTAGATTTCTTACTATTAGATTTACCTCCAGGAACTGGAGATATACATTTAAGTATTATGCAGGCCTTACCAATTACTGGCGCAGTAGTTGTAAGTACACCACAAAACGTTGCATTGGCTGATGCTAAAAAAGGCGTCGCAATGTTTCAACAAGATAGTATAAATGTACCTGTTTTAGGTATTATTGAGAATATGGCATATTTTACTCCAGCCGAATTACCAGAAAATAAATACTATATATTTGGTCAAAAAGGGGCTAAGTATTTAGCAGAAGATTTAGATGTGCCATTTTTAGGCGAAGTCCCAATCGTACAGAGTATAAGAGAGGCAGGTGATATAGGTCGTCCAGCGGCATTGCAAACAGCAACGCCTATAGAGGAAGCTTTTGAAGAATTAACAAAAGGTGTTGTGGAACAAGTGGTTTTTAGGAATGAAAACTTACCAGAAACAGAGGCAATTAAGATTACAACAATGGCAGGTTGTTCTGCTGTAAAAAAGAAATAATGAGTACAGAAGAACTAAGATTAAACGTAGAGAAAGCTTTAGACGAAATTCGCCCATTTCTTCAAAGTGATGGTGGTGATATTTCTTTATTGTCTATAGAAGATGATAAATTAGTTAAAGTGCAACTTGAAGGCGCATGTATATCTTGTAGTGTAAACCAGATGACATTAAAGTCGGGTGTAGAAATGACGATTAAAAAATACGCACCGCAAATAGAACAAGTTATTAATGTAGAATAACTAATGTGATTTTTATCACATTTTATAAGGATGCAGAGTATTAGTTCTGCTTTCAATATAACTATACAATGATTACAACAGATATAATAATTATCGGTGCTGGCCCAACTGGGCTTTTTGCCGTTTTTGAGGCAGGATTATTAAAGTTAAAATGTCATTTAATTGATGCCCTCCCTCAGCCTGGCGGACAATGTTCAGAAATATATCCTAAGAAACCAATCTATGATATACCCGCTTATCCTGAAATTTTAGCAGGCGATTTAACAGATAAACTGCTAGAGCAATGCAAACAGTTTGAGCCAGGTTTTACCTTAGGCGAACGTGCAGAAACTATAGATAAACAAGAAGATGGTTCTTTTATAGTTACAACAAATAAAGGGACAAATCATAAAGCACCGGTTGTAGCCATTGCAAGTGGATTAGGTAGTTTTGAGCCTCGAAAGCCCTTGTTAGATAATATTACCGATTACGAAGATAATGGTGTGGAATACATGATTAAAGAGCCAGAACTATATCGTGATAAGGATGTAGTTATTGCTGGTGGAGGCGATTCAGCTTTAGATTGGAGTATTTTTCTAGCCGATGTAGCCAAAAGCGTCACTTTAATTCATAGGCGAAATGAATTTAGAGGACATTTAGATTCGGTAGAGAAAGTACAAGAATTAAAAAATAAGGGTAAAATAAATTTAATCACACCAGCAGAAATTACTGCAATCAATGGTGCAGGAAAGGTTGAGAGTTTAGAAATCACCAAAAAAGATGAAGCGCCTTTTACTTTAAAAACAGATCATTTTATCCCACTGTTTGGACTATCTCCTAAGTTGGGGCCGATTGCCAATTGGGGATTAGAAATTGAAAAGAATGCTATTAAAGTAAATAATGCTTTGGATTACCAAACTAATATCCCGGGCATCTTTGCCATTGGAGATGGTAATATCTATCCAGGAAAATTAAAACTAATTCTTTGTGGCTTTCATGAAGCCACATTAATGTGTCAAGCAGCTTATCAGATTATAAATCCAGGGAAGCGCTATGTTTTAAAATATACAACAGTTGCAGGTGTTGATGGATTTGATGGTACACGGAAAGAAGCACCAAAGGCTGTGGTTAAAAGTATACAGTAGTTAGTAAATAGTAGTAAGAAATGGCAGTCCAAAAGTTTGAAGACTTGTTAGTCTGGCAAAAATCTCAAGATTTAGCCGTTGTTATTTATAAGACTTTTCAGGATAATAAAGATTTCTCATTCAGAGACCAAATTAAAAGAGCGACGGTTTCAATTTCAAATAATATAGCAGAAGGTTTTGATAGAAATTCTAATGCTGATTTTTCAAGATTTTTATATTTTGCTTTAGCTTCGAATAGCGAAGTAAGGTCTATGTTATATTTATCAATTAGATTAGGTTTTATTGAAAAAAAGGAAGCTGAGAAATTAATTGATAATACAAATGAAATTTCTAGAATGCTTCATGGGTTACTTAAATCTATAAAAAACTAAATACTAACACCTAGCTACTAATCCCTAATTTTTATGGAAAACCAAGACGTAAACATAACTATCATAGATCGCGATGGTGTAAAACACAACATTGAAGCGCCAACCGATATGGCTATGAATCTTATGGAAGTGGTTCGGTCATATGAGCTAGCCCCAGAAGGCACTATTGGAGTTTGCGGAGGAATGGCGATGTGTGCATCTTGTCAATGTTATATCAAATCTGAACACGATTTGCCAGAAATGCAAGACGATGAGGAAGCGATGTTATCTGAAGCATTTTATGTAGAAGATAATTCTAGATTAGGATGTCAAATACATATCACTCCAGAACTTGAAGGTTTAGAGATAGAGCTAGCACCTGAGAGTTAATTATTCGGTTTTATAGTCAATTAATTTATTTGGGCCTTCTAAAAGGATTCGTACAATTTTTAGCGTACCATCATCTGCTGTAGCAATTTGCCATTTTATAAGTGAGATAGTGCCATTTTCTATTTCAATACCAGTAATGCTTCTCGGGTGTACACAACTTCCATCATTAAAAAAAGCAATATCACCAGGCTCAGGGAAGCGTGGTCTGTGTGTATGACCAGTAATAGTAATTAAGTTATTATTTTCGATTATCCATTTTTTAGTGCGCCGCTCTACTTTAATGAGCTCTTTGTAATTTTTAGCTGGACTTGTAGGGTCTGCAATACCCATTACATTTAGTGGTTTCCAAAGAATACGAACCAGAAAACGACTCCATTTCCAAAATAAATAATTCCACCAATCGGCTTGGTGTCCATGGCAAAGAAAAAGTTCTTGGTTGGTTTTAGAATGTTTAAGAACAATACCTTCATGATACTTTATATCGCAAAATAAGTCTTTGTCTTCTCCTGTTTTTGGGTCAAAATAAGTGTTGAGGTGTTTGTTAACATAATTCTTATTACGATACACCATATCATGATTTCCCCATATCATATGCAATCTACCTTCATCGTGAAACTGCTTCATAAGCATATACACATTCTTATGGGCATAAAATATAGATTCAAAAGAATGATTTTCCCAAAGTTCATCACCATCGCCCAATTCTATATAATTAAAACCTTCCTTATAATAATGTTTTAAGGCGTGAAAGTAAATGTTTCTGTTATTAGCAAAATCATCGGCAAAGCTATTATCACCACGGTGGCAATCGCTAAATAGAATGAATTTAGATTGATTATTAAAATCAATCCGATTAGCTTCATTATAAGTTTTATCTAGTCTCTTTTTCGCTGAAAACATAAAGTAAATGTAAATAAAAAAATGCCTCCCATAGTATGAGAAGCATTTTCAATATTTATTTTAAAAGTTAAAAGGCCGTGTTTACTTAAATGCATTTAAGCCTGTAACATCAAGTCCTGTAATCAATAAATGAATATCGTGCGTACCTTCAT
>CAZBMY010000077.1:0-9382 GCA_964492855.1 uncultured Flavobacteriaceae bacterium | reverse complement strand
CTTTTGAAGGTATTGATACGAGTTGGAATAGAATTGAAGGCGGAAAAGCTATTGGTGCTATTCTAAAGTCTATTGAAACTAATTTTAATTTTACAAACCCTTCAACTCACATGCCTGAGTTAGTAAAAGCGTATCAAATGCTTCAAAACGTTGAGGACGAGCATTGGAAAACTATTAAATCTGAAGAATTAAAATCTATAATCGAAGCATGTGCAGGATTGTATATTGAAGTTTCAGCTAGTAGCCCAACGGCAACTAAGAGTGAATCCGTAAAGCTCAGAATTGAGGTTTTAAACCGAAGTAATTTAGACATTCAGCTTGCGTCTTACAAGATGACGTCACTCCCAAATGCTATTTCAAAGGACATAACTTTAGCGTCTAATAAACGTATTAATTTAGAAGAAGCCATTACAATTCCGGAGTCCGTACCTTATACTTCTGCATATTGGCTAAATAAAAAAGGAAGTCTTGGTATGTACAATGTAGACGACCAAACCTTAATAGGTAAGCCTGAAACACCTCGGGCCGTTCATATAACGTTTAACCTTAATATTGCCAATACTATAATTCCTATTACAAAACCTGTAGTGTATCGCTATTCAGAACCTGATAAAGGCGAATTGTATAGACCTTTTGAAATTGTTCCTCCTGTATCTGCAAGTCTTAAAAATAAAGTCTTCATTTTTGAAAATGACAAACAGAGAGACATAGAAGTTACCATAAAGGCTGGCAAAGATAATATAAACGGTTTTGTACAACTGGCATACCCAAATGATTGGAGTATATATCCTGAAAAACAGAACATAGAAATTGCAAATAAAGGCGATATACAAACTTTAGTGTTTACAGTTATCCCTCCCAAAAATCAAAGCGAAGGATTAATTACACCTATGGTAAATATTAACGGTAAAACTTACTCAAAAGAACTTGTAGAGATAGATTATAACCATATTCCGTTTCAAACCGTGTATTTACCTAGTGAAAGCAAATTAGTGCGTTTAGATATCCAAAAACAAGGAGATAATATCGGATATATTGAAGGTGCCGGTGATGTTGTTCCTGAGAGTTTAAGACAAATTGGGTATAATGTCACTATAATTAATCCAAAAGACATTACAGCTGACAACCTCAGTAACTTCGACGCTATAGTTGTTGGTGTAAGAGCATACAATATTTTAGACGAGTTAAAATTTAAACAAAAACATCTACTAAATTTTGTCAAAGACGGTGGGAATTTAATCGTACAATACAATACAAATCGAAGACTAAAAGTAGATAATATTGCACCTTATGAATTAACCCTATCTCGAGATAGAGTTACGGATGAGAATGCTAAAATAACTATTTTAGAACCAGAACATCCACTACTCAATTTCCCCAATAAAATAACAGAGAATGACTTTAATGGTTGGGTACAAGAGCGTGGGTTATACTTCCCAAACAAATGGTCCGAAGAATTTACACCACTATTTTCAGCAAATGATAAAGGTGAATCTCCAAAGAACGGAAGTTTATTGGTAGCTAAATACGGTAAAGGCAATTATATCTATACTGGTTTAAGTTTTTTTAGAGAATTTCCTGCAGGCGTGTCTGGTGCTTATCGCCTTTTTGCCAATATGCTTTCTGCAGGCAAAGAAAACAAACCTAATACTAAATTTAACGACTAATTATGAATCAACCCAAAGAGAAACAACCCTGGCTCAAATTATACACCATAGTATTAGTTGCAAATTTTATTTATATCATCATATTTTATCTTATAACTCAAGCCTTTTAATATGACTTTAAGCTGGATTGATTGGACGGTTTTGGCCGCCACATTACTTACAATTGTTGGTTACGGAACTTGGGTTACTCGCAACAACAAAACTGCGCAAGATTATATAAAAGGTGGGAATACGTCACGTTGGTGGACAATTGGTCTATCCGTTATGGCTACGCAAGCGAGTGCTATTACATTTCTATCTACTACAGGGCAAGCATTCTCAGATGGGATGGGTTTTGTTCAGTTTTACTTTGGTTTACCAATTGCCATGGTTATTATTTGTCTTGTATTTATCCCTTTATATCATAGATTAAAAGTTTACACCGCATATGAGTTTCTCGAAAATAGATTTGATTTAAAAACACGTAGTTTAACTGCCATTTTGTTTTTAATTCAACGTGGTTTAGCAGCCGGAATAACCATCTTTGCTCCTGCAATTATACTCTCTATTGTATTAGGTATTAATATCATTTACTTAAATATTATAATTGGTGTTTTAGTCATAATTTACACTGTATCTGGTGGTACAAAAGCTGTTACAGTAACGCAAAAACAGCAAATGTTTGTCATTTTTGCTGGGATGTTGGCTGCACTTTTTATCACTCTAAATTTAATTCCAGATGAAGTATCTTTTAGTGATGCCATTGATATAGCTGGCGCCAATGGACGTATGGACGTTTTAGATTTTTCATTTGATTTAGAAAATCGTTACACTGTTTGGTCAGGACTTATTGGTGGTACTTTTTTAGCACTCTCCTATTTTGGAACAGACCAAAGCCAAGTGCAGCGTTATCTCTCTGGAAGTAACGTAAAAAACATGCAAATGGGCTTAATTTTTAATGGTCTATTAAAAGTACCAATGCAGTTTTTTATTTTATTAGTCGGCGTAATGGTATTTGTGTTTTACCAATTTAATCCATCTCCGCTTAACTTTATCGATGCATCAACTGAGACGGTTTTAGCTTCAGAATATGGTGATGATTACAGAATACTTCAAGCCAAACAACAGCAATTATTTGAGAATAAAAAAGCATTGAGTATACAGTTATCAAAAACTGATAATCAAGACTTAAAACAAGACATCTTTAAATTAGATAGTATTGAAAAAACATATCGATTAGAATCTAAATTTCTTATCAAAAAAGCTATTGACCCAGAGTACACATCAGAATATAATAGTTTGAAATCTGAAGTCGAAGCTCTAAAATCTAATCCTGAAAACCAAACATATATTTCAAAATCTGAAGAATTAACTACATTATACAAGTCAGCAGCTAAGGATACGCAGACTAATGATAGAGACTATATGTTTATTCGGTTTATACTAAATCAATTACCTGTTGGTTTAATTGGTTTGCTATTAGCTGTTATATTATCCGCAGCAATGTCTTCAACAGCTTCTGAGATTAATGCGCTTGCAACAATAACGTCGATGGACTTATATGCTAGAAATACAAAAAACAGTACCGATGATAGCTCTATGGTAAAAGTAACGAAGTGGTTTACTTTGGCTTGGGGAATTATTGCTATTATTATTGCTTGTTTTGCTAATCTTGCTGAGAATTTAATTCAACTAGTTAATATCATTGGTTCCATATTTTATGGAAATGTCTTAGGTATATTCTTATTAGCGTTTTTCTTTAAACACATTAAAGGCAATGCGGTTTTTACTGGTGCATTAATCACACAAGTTATTATAATTATTGGCTGGTGGTTTGATTGGATGCCGTACTTATGGCTTAACTTATTTGGTTGTATCCTTGTAATTGCAATAACCCATTTAGTCCATTTATTTATCAAAAAAGAAAATTAGTAAACACAAAAAAAGCGACCACTTTAATGGTCGCTTTTTTAAGACTCGTTAGAAAGTCTATAGTCCGCCCCATTCTTTGAGAGAATCCATATTCATTTTTACATAACCGGCATTACCAGATGCTTTAGCATCAGCAAGCGAAGCTTTTGCAGCTTTTATGGCTCCGGATTTGTCTCCGGCTGCAGCATAAATCAATGATTTTTGTCTTAAATGCCAGAAACGTGGCTTCTCAATCATACTCATAGCTTTATCCATCCATTCTTTTGCTTTATTAATATCTTTTTCTGCGTTCATATAATATACAGCAGACGCATATAAATCATTTGCAGATGGACCATTCATTACTCTATCTATAGAAGCACTAACAGTTTTATCTGTAGGAACTTTAAAAGGTATACCAACATACGATTTCTCCCAAATTAACTCAAGTGTTGCTCCATTATCAGTAATATTGTTAATATCAATAGCAAAAGTTTCAACGTTGAAAGGAATTTCCTCAACATTAACATTTGCTGTAGCAACGACTTTACTATCATCCCACTTTCCTGGAGCTCCCCAATTTTCAGTATCGCTGTATAACATAACATCCCATTGCTTTGCAGAATTAAGCTTTGTAAAGATTGCATACTTTCCCGCTTTTACATCTTGACCAGCAAAAGTAATATCCTCACTAAATGTAATCGTTGTGTTTTTATTTGCTCCTGTACGCCAAATAGAACCCCATGGCTCCAAATCTCCAAATATTTTTCTTCCTTTTACTCCAGGACGAGAGTACTCAATAGTTACGTCAGTAAGCCCTACTTTCTGCTCTAATTTTGCTAAAGGACTTGGTTGTGGTGTTTCGATTTGTGCATTAACACTAAACAATAGAGTTAGTGCAAATGTAAATAGTGTTATTTTTTTCATTTTATAAAAGTGTTAGTGTTTATTATCTAGCGTAAAATTACAACTCAA
Source organism: uncultured Flavobacteriaceae bacterium (assembly GCA_964492855.1). Classification (GTDB taxonomy): domain Bacteria; phylum Bacteroidota; class Bacteroidia; order Flavobacteriales; family Flavobacteriaceae; genus Winogradskyella. The sequence goes on along the minus strand of CAZBMY010000077.1, from coordinate 4,850 downwards.
TCTAGGCTATAATTGTTAATTAATCCTTAAAATGAATTAACGGACTATCATTTAATTATAAAATAATTTTACTAAAAACGTTATTAATCGTAATATTGCAATAAACAAATTAATATAACTATGGGACTTGTAAAATCTGAGATATTTACCGAGCGACAAAATCAAATTTCGCTTTTGGCAAAAGCATTTGCTCATCCTGCAAGAGTGGCGATTTTACAGCATATATTCAACACTAATACCTGTATTTGTGGTGATTTAGTTGAAGAAATAGGATTGGCTCAATCTACTATATCTCAACATTTAAAGGAGCTAAAAACTATCGGTTTAATTAAAGGAAATATTGAAGGCACAAGCGTTTGCTATTGTATTGATAATAAAAAATGGACTGAAATGAAGACCATAATTAATCAATTTTTAGACCAAGACCTACTAAATAATAATTGTTGTTAAACATATTACTATGACACTATCAGAAATAAAAAAACACCTTAATCAACTAGAAACAATTGAATTTAAACTCCCAAATGGCGAGTTAGTTCCGCGTCACTTTCATGTCACCGAAGTCGGTAAAGTCTCAAAAACCTTTATAGATTGTGGCGGCACTTTGCGACAAGAAAGTGTTATTAATTTTCAACTCTGGGAAGCAGATGATTATGACCACAGATTACATCCTGAAAAATTATTAGACATCATTAACCTTTCTGAAGAAAAACTTGGACTTCGAGATGTGGAGATAGAAGTCGAATACCAATCCGATACTATTGGGAAGTATCATTTAGAATTTAATGATGGGAGTTTTATACTACAGTCTACCAAAACGGCATGTTTAGCCTTGGACAGCTGTGGAATACCATCGCTAAAACCAAAACTAAAACTATCGGAAATTAAAACACAAACTGCTAATTGTTGCTCACCAGAATCTGGTTGCTGCTAACCTTAAACGAATAACCTATGCAATTCAATACTTTGAATGATTTAATACGTTCTTTAGACATTTCAACAATCTCTGAAGACCGAAAAACAAGTTTAAATGTCTTAAAAGAATACATTCAGTCTAAAAAAGACAGTAATCAAAATATTAATCTAAACTTTATTTGTACACACAACTCCAGACGCAGCCACTTGTCACAAATTTGGGCACAAACCATGGCAAATAATTTTAAAATCAAAAATGTATTTTGTTACTCTGGTGGTACTGAAGCAACAGCTATGTTTCCTGTTGTTGGAGAGACCTTAAAAAAACAAGGGTTTCATATCGATAAGCTTTCAGAAGAAAAGAACCCTGTTTACGCCATTAAATTTTCAGACAATAATAATCCACTTATCTGCTTTTCGAAAAAATTCGATGCAGAATTTAATCCATCAAGCAATTTCGCAGCAGTAATGACTTGTTCTCATGCTGACGAAAATTGTCCTTTTATTGCTGGAGCTGAACAACGTATTCCTGTGCGCTACGATGACCCAAAAGCGTTTGACAATACACCGCAGCAGTTAGAAAAATACGAAGAACGAAGTCTCCAGATTGCTACAGAAATGAAATATATATTCTCTAATATAGTATAATATGAAGAAAGAAATTGCAGAGTTAATAGGCACGTTTGCTATGGTATTTTGTGGTTGTGGCGCCATGACAATAAATGAAATTACTGGTGGAGACATTACGCATGTTGGTGTTGCAATTACTTGGGGATTAATCGTAATGGCTATGATTTATGCATTTGGAGAAATATCAGGCGCACATTTTAATCCAGCAGTTACAATCGCTTTCGCAGTTGCAAAAAAATTCAGTTGGGCATCAGTGCCAAGATATATTATCTTTCAGACTATTGGTGCACTTCTAGCTATTGCCTTATTATGGTTTTTATTTCCCGATAGTCAAAGTTTTGGTCATACTTATCCAGCAGAAGGATTTCCGCCCTATAAAGCGTTTGTATTAGAATTATTACTTACTTATTTTTTAATGTTAGTCATTATCAATGTGTCTACTGGAAGCAAGGAGATTGGCACTATGGCAGCAATTGCAGTAGGTGCAGTAATTTTACTTGAAGCCATGTTTGCTGGCCCTATGACAAAAGCCTCAATGAATCCTGCTAGATCTTTAGCTCCTGCACTAATTTCAGGAAATCTGCAACATTTATGGCTTTACTTAATAGCGCCCATTATTGGAGCTGTACTTGCTGTTTTAAGCTGTAAACTTGTAAAGGACGACAATTGTTGTGATAGTGATTGCTAGTATCTGTTAAATTTCATTTCTTGTTAAATTTTGTTTAACTATAATTAAAATAAGTTAAACATTCTTATCTTTGTGTTGTAAACAAACGACAATGGCAAAGAAAAAATCAATCTCACAATCAGACTTAATCACACTTTACATGGATTATGTGTTAATGCATGACCATAAACCAAAGTCTGTATATGCTTTTGCTAAAGACAATAACTTCGATGAATCAAAATTTTATGAATTTTTTACATCGTTTGAAGCTTTAGAACAATCCATATTTAAAGTGTTTTTTGACAATACTCATGCAGCATTAGAAAAAAGCGACGATTACCAATCTTTTGATGCACGTAATAAATTATTGAGTTTTTACTATACCTTTTTTGAAAATCTAACTGCAAACAGAAGTTATGTCGTTCATGCATTAAAAGGCAATAAAAATGACATGAAGTCTTTAAAAGTACTTTCTCATTTAAAGAAGGGTTTTAATAACTATATCGAGCATTTAGGAATAAATTTAATAGATGTAAAGCAAGACCAATTGCAGAAAATTCAAAACAGAGGTCTTAAAGAATCTGCGTGGTTTCAGTTATTAGTTACCATGAAGTTTTGGCTTGATGATACGTCTCCATCTTTTGAAAAGACTGACATATTCATTGAAAAATCAGTAAAAGCAAGTTTCGATTTAATTGACACAACACCACTAAAAAGCATCATTGACTTTGGCAAATTCTTGTTCAAAGAAAAAATGCACATGAGCTAAATGAAGACAATAGATAGTATACCTATTTCTAAAATATCTAGAGCATCAAAATTGGTGTCTACAGGAGCAAAAGTTGGTGTAAATTATTTAAAATATTATGGTGACAAAATGGTTAATTCTAAAGAAGATGCCAAAGAACGCCTAAATCAAAATAATGCCGAAGACATCTACGATAGTTTAAAGAAACTAAAAGGTAGTGCTCTTAAAGTTGCACAAATGCTAAGCATGGAGAAAAGCATTTTGCCGCAAGCTTATGTCGAAAAATTTTCATTATCACAATTTTCGGTTCCCCCACTATCACCACCATTGGTAATAAAAACGTTCAAAAAGTATTTTGGACAACACCCCGAAGATTTATTTGATACTTTTAATGCAACCTCAGTAAACGCTGCCAGTATTGGGCAGGTCCACCTTGCAGAAAAGGATGGGAAAAAATTTGCTGTGAAAATCCAATATCCTGGGGTTGCAGAAAGTATTGCATCAGATTTGGCTTTAGTAAAACCTATTGCCATTAAGATGTTTAATATAAAAGGAAAAGATTCTGATAAATATTTTAAAGAAGTAGAAAACAAGCTTACCGAAGAGACAAATTACATATTAGAGATAGCGCAAAGTAAAGCTGTTGTGGATGCGTGTAAACATATACCTAATCTTAAGTTCCCAAACTACTACGAAGAATTATCATCAGAACGTATTATTACTATGGACTATATGAAAGGTGAGCACCTTTCAGAATTTGTAGCACAAAACACAGACCAAGACGTATCAAATAAATTAGGTCAAGCACTTTGGGACTTTTACATGTTTCAAATTCATAATCTTCGTAAAGTACACGCAGATCCGCACCCAGGTAACTTTTTAGTTTCTGATAAAGGAGAATTAATTGCGCTAGATTTTGGTTGTATGAAAACCATACCTAATGATTTTTATGTACCATACTTTGAATTGGCTGAAAAAGATTGCATAAACAATCCAAAACTTTTTAAAGAGAAATTATATCAATTGGAAATTCTTCGTCGAGATGACTCACCAGAAGAAATAGAATTCTTTGGAGCAATGTTTCATGAGTTATTATCCTTGTTTACCCAACCATTTCATTCTGAAACATTCGACTTCTCAAACCCTGAATTCTTTAATCAAGTTGCTGAGATGGGGCAACGCTACTCAAAAAGTACTGAGCTTCGTAAAATGAATGGTAATAGAGGTTCAACGCATTTCATCTATATTAACAGAACATTCTTTGGGTTATACAACCTAATGTTTGATTTAAAGGCCGAAAACGTACAAATCAATAACTTTATCAACTTATAAATGGTAGAATTCACAAACGATGACATAGACAAAATGCATCATCTCTACCGTATCAATTTGATTAACAGTTGCTCTGGCTACAAATCTGCAAATCTAATCGGTACAAAGGATGAAGAAGGAAATAGCAATCTAGCCGTTTTTAGCTCCGTAACGCATATAGGCTCAAATCCTGCTCTGTTTGGATTTTTTACAAGGCCAACAACAGTAATGCGTCATACTTATGATAATATTAAGAGCACAGGTAAGTTTACTTTAAATCATATTCATCAAGATATTATAGAAGATGCGCATCACACCTCTGCCAAGTACGATAAAACCATCTCAGAGTTTGATGTAACGCAATTGGAAGAAGACTACAAAAACAATTTTTATGCGCCTTTTGTTAAAGGTAGTCCGCTTCAAATTGCAATGGAATTTGTTGAAGAATATCACATAAAAGCCAACAACACTATTTTAGTAATCGGAAAAATTGATACCCTTTACATTGCTGATAATCTTATCGCAAAAGATGGTTTTGTAGATTTATCTAAAGGAAAAACAGCAACTATAAACGGACTA
>CAZBMY010000076.1:0-9499 GCA_964492855.1 uncultured Flavobacteriaceae bacterium | reverse complement strand
GCGCACGTGGCGGAATTGGTAGACGCGCCAGCTTGAGGGGTTGGTGGACATTAGTCCGTGGAAGTTCGAGTCTTCTCGTGCGCACTTTATTATTCTTCTAAAAATCATTTAAAATCTTTACTTATTTTTTGTTAAATACGATGCATATTTGAGTTAAAAACTTATTTTTGTTTAAACTTTTTAATAATTAAATGAACAATTTAAAGAATAAGTTTAGCATTAAGGATTTAGAAAACCTTACGGGTATTAAAGCTCATACCATTAGAATTTGGGAAAAGCGCTACAACCTTCTTTCTCCGAAACGAACAGATACAAATATTAGATATTATGATTTAGCGAGTTTTCAAAAAATGCTAAATGTTAGCTATCTCAATAGTAATGGCTACAAAATTTCTAAGATAGCAACTTTAAAAACTAATGAAATTTCTGAATTGGTAAGAGAAATAGCAGCAGAAAATAATCTAGAAAGTCATGCTATTAATTCTTTTAAATTATCAATGCTCAATTTTGACCAAGTATTATTCTACAATACCTATGATTCTTTACTTAGAGATAAATCTTTTGAAGATGTTTTTTACGATATTTTCATTCCTTTACTCACAGAGATTGGGTTGCTTTGGCAAACAGACACTATAACACCTGCTCACGAGCATTTTTTAACTACCCTAATCCGTCAAAAAATCTTAATAAACACAGAACTTATTCAGGCTGAAGCCAAGCCTATATCAGAAAAGACATTTGTACTTTATTTACCAGACAATGAGATACATGAGCTAGGGTTAATGTTTTTAAATTATCAAATAGTCTCTCATAATTATAACTGTATTTTCTTAGGTCAAAGTGTTCCTCTAGATAGTCTTTCAGATATTCTAAATTATTATGATGATCTTATCTTCTTATCATATTTTACAATAAAACCATTAAAGGAGGAGATTAATGATTACATCAAAAATTTCAATACATTAATTCTTCAAAATTCAAATGCAGAATTTTGGATTTTAGGTCAGATGCTAAATAGTCTAGACCTAGATAATCTTCCTGAAAAGATTAAACCTTTCAAATCAATTAAAGAAGTTGTCGCCCAACTCAAATAGCATATGAAAAAAGTGTCGGTTATAGGTTCTGGGTTTTCGTCTCTCTCAGCAGCATGCTATTTAGCAAGAGATGGCTATGAGGTATCTATTTTTGAAAAAAATGAGACTGTTGGCGGTCGCGCAAGACAATTAAAGAAAGAAGGGTTTACTTTTGATATTGGGCCTAGCTGGTATTGGATGCCTGATATCTTTGAAAAATTTTTCAATGATTTTGGTAAATCTACATCTGATTATTATGAGTTAGATAAACTAAGTCCTGCTTACAAGATATTTTTCTCTGACGACGAAATAACCATAGGTGATACTATGGATAAAATTTGTGAAGAGTTTGAACGTATTGAAAATGGTAGCTCAAAGCCATTACGAAAGTTCATATCTCAAGCTCAAGAAAATTATGATATAGCAATAAATAAAATTGTTTTAAAGCCAGGGCTATCCCCATTAGAACTCGTCACGAAAGATACAGTTACCCGTGTTGACCAGTTTTTTAAGACCATAAGCAGTCAGGTACGTAAAAACTTTAATAATCCAAAACTTATTTCTACACTAGAGTTTCCTGTTTTGTTCTTAGGAGCTAAGCCTAGTAAAACGCCTTCATTTTATAGCTTTATGAATTTTGCAGATTTTGGTTTAGGAACATGGCATCCCAAAGGCGGTATGTATGAAGTCATAAAAGCCATGGCTAATTTAGCTGAAAGCTTAGGCGTTAAAATACAAGCAAATGCTAATGTTGAAAAAATTAATGTTGCAAACGGTAAAACCACAGGACTTACTGTAAACGGCAACGTTATAGAGTCGGATTATGTGCTTAGCGGTGCAGATTATAGTCATTCTGAAACACTATTAGACTCAGAGTTCAGACAATACAGTGAAAGCTATTGGGACAAAAAAACATTTGCGCCATCATCTTTATTATTTTACGTAGGTTTTGACAAAAAGTTAAATAATGTAGAACATCATAATCTTTTCTTTGATACTGATTTCGAGGCACATGCCGAAGACATCTATGACAATCCTCAATGGCCTACAGACCCTTTGTTTTATGTTAACTTCCCTTCTATTACAGACGCAAGTATGGCACCTAGTGGTTGTGAAACTGGCTTTTTCTTAATACCTATTGCTCCCAATCTTGAAGATACTGATGCATTAAGGCAACAGTATTTTGATATTATTATAGATAGGTTTGAGAAGAAAACAGTGCAAAACGTTAAAGATAGTATTATCTTTAAAGAGTCATTTTGTGTTAAAGACTTTAAAAAACAATACAACTCCTATAAAGGAAATGCTTACGGAATGGCAAATACACTAATGCAAACGGCATTTTTAAGGCCTAATTTAAAAAGTAAAAAAGTAAGCCATCTCTATTTTACAGGACAGCTAACAGTGCCTGGCCCTGGTGTTCCGCCATCATTAATATCTGGTAAGTTGGCAGCCGATTTAATAAAAAAGCACAATAAATAAAATTTAATACCATGAAATCAATCTTCGATACAGTTTCAAGAGAGTGTAGTAAGTTAGTAACCACATCTTATAGCACATCCTTTTCAATGGCCACGAAAATGCTTTCTGAAAGCATAAGGCAAGATATTTACAATATATATGGCTTTGTTAGATTTGCAGATGAAATTGTAGACACGTTTCATGATTACGATAAAAAAGTACTTTTTGATAGATTCTCTAAAGATTTAGAAGATGCACTTGAAATGAGAATAAGTTTAAATCCAATATTAAATTCATTTCAAGAAACATATCACAAATACAATATTGAAAAACACATGGTGGATGCTTTTATGAAGAGCATGCATCAAGATTTATATAAGCAAGACTACCTAACTGATGAAGAGTACAAACAATATATATATGGTTCTGCAGATGTTGTTGGTCTAATGTGTCTTAAAGTTTTTGTTAAAGGTGACAATAAAAAATATGAGGAATTAAAAAATTCCGCTATGAGTTTAGGGTCTGCTTTTCAGAAAGTCAATTTTCTTAGAGACTTAAAAGCAGATTTTGAAGATTTAAGTCGAACTTATTTCCCAAACACAGATTTAAATCATTTAGATGAAGCCTCCAAACAAGCTATAATCGCAGATATAGAAAGTGATTTCGAAAAAGGACTTGCTGGTATTAAAAAATTACCCTTAGAAGCACGCTTCGGAGTGTTTATGGCATACAGATATTATAGCAAATTATTAGACAAACTAAAGAAGACTCCTGCTTTAGAAATTAAATCTGCTCGTATAAGAGTTCCTGATTACAAAAAGGTAGAACTCTTAACTCGTAGCTATGTAAAATATCAATTAAATTTGCTCTAAATTATATTATACAATGCAAACATTTCTTTGGATTCTAATATTCTTAGCGACCTTTTTTATAATGGAATTTAATGCATGGTTTACCCATAAATATATTATGCATGGATTTCTTTGGAATTTACACAAAGACCATCATCATAAAGACCATGATAGTTGGTTTGAACGCAATGATGCTTTTTTTATTTTTTATGCAATTGTAAGCATGACCTGTTGGTATCTATGGGGAGAGCACAATATTTGGTATTTTTTACCTATAGGTATAGGTATAATGGCTTACGGTTTAGCTTATTTTATTGTCCACGATATTTTTATACACCAGCGTTTTAAGTGGTTAAGAAACATTGACAATAAATATGCAAGAGGTGTAAGACGTGCTCACAAAATGCACCATAAACACTTAGGTAAGAACAAAGGTGAAAATTTCGGTATGCTTATCGTACCATTAAAATACTTTAAATAGTATTTTTATTCTATAAGTTTATCTAATTCTTTTTGCACCTTATTTGAAAACCAATCTACAGCACCAGACTTATCAATTATTATGTCTCCACTTTTATTAATGACAATTGTTCTTGGTATAGAAGACGTTTTTAATTCTGCAGGAGGATTGGATAATATCTGATAAACTGGAAAATTATAATTGTTTTTAATTTAAACAGCTTCAATCTTTTCAAATGCTTCATTTGTAGCAAATACAAACTCTATATCATTTCTATACTTTTCATAAAGCTTCTGAAAACTGGGCATTTCAGCTATGCATGGAGGACACCATGTTGCCCAAAAATTTACAACTACGGCTTTTCCTTTAACTTCCTTAAAATTAAAAGACAAATCATTCTCAGACTTTAACTTCCAATCATAATTATTTATCGTGGTTCTTTTTGTTTTTTTAACCAAACTCACTGGGTTCACTAAAGCAATACCTTTATGAAGAAATACTTGTATAGGCCGTCTGGTTTGCGGTATAATAAGTAACACTATAACTACTAGAAAAATAATATTATTTCGTTTTGATTTATTTATCATTGCTAAATAACATTATGCATGGGCGTTTAGAATTCTAATTTCTTTTCTATTAAAATCAATAATATGATTTTCTTTTAAGTCGTTGAGTAATGTATTTAATGTTGGTCTAGAAACCCCAATTAGTGAAGCTATATCCTTCTGTGTGTAAGGATGTTTAATTATGTTATCGCCTGTAACTTTACAATCATAACCGTAATCTTGACATAATTCATCTAAAAATTCTAATAGTCTAGTCTTGGCGTCCTTAAATAATAAAAGCTGAAGTCTTCGCTCTAGTTTTTTAAATTTAAGTCCTATGAATTTATAAATCTTAAAGCTAAAAGATTGATTTTTACGCATTAAATCGTGCATAGTTTTTACACCAACTGGACATATAGATGTACTATCATCTATAGATTGGGCAAACTCATCACGTTTATCCTCCCCCAAAATGGCTTTTTCTCCAAATAACTCACCTTTACGCAAAATGGCTTTAATAACTTCTTGACCATCTTCATTATAATAACCAATCTTAACTTTTCCTTTTTCGATAAGGTATATTTTATTGGCTGTATCTTGTTCAAAATAAATGTAGTCCGTTTTTTTATAGGAATCAAAATTATGTGTGCTCTTATATGCTTTAAATTTATGCGGGCATAGCATCCCAAAAAGATTTACATCTTCAAAAAACCAGATAGAGTTCATAACGTTTAGGTTGAAGTCAATTTATCTAGTCGCAAAAGCATACAATATCTTACAAAAAAACCTCTAACATTCTGCTAGAGGTTTAGTTTTTATTATAAAATATTATTTTAAATCCCAAAAGTCAGTGTTAATACAACATCTGTTAACCTTGTATCTACGCTAGCGGCCTCGTTAAATGTGGGCGCATTAGAAAACAACAATTCGCTTTGTTCGCGCTGCGACTGGCTAAATGCAACATCGATATTAAAATCTCCAAGCGAATAGCCTAACCCTAAAGAATATGCTGTTAAATCTCCTCCGAACAGATTTTCATCTTCAAAAGGGCTACCTTCTACTCTATATCCCCCTCGAAAACTAAAGGCTTTATATCTGTACTCACCACCTAACCTATAGGTATTTGATACACCTAAAATATTTGAAATCTCATTATTTTGTTGACTAAAGAAAATATCGTCCGTTGGTCTAAAAATACTATTGCCAAAATCTTTGCGAGAGTAATCGAAACTTAATAAGCCTTTTTCTCCAAAAACGTATGCCAAACTTCCTGTTACTTTACCCGGTGTTCGTAATTTATATTCAGGGAAAATATTAACAATATTTGGACTAATAATTACAGGGTTATCAAACCCATCTACTGTAGTTTGTAAAAACTGTGATGTCTCTTCAGAAATTCTATACCATGTTGGAGAATTGTAGGTTAATCCTAATCTAAATTCTTTTGTAACTTTAAAAATAGAGCCCAATTGAAAAGAAACACCTGAGCCAGTAGTTAAGAGACTATTATCAAAACCTACCGCTGTTACGACTGATGCTGCATTAGAATTAGATTCATCAAAAAAGGTAGTACGTTCATAATTCAAAAAATGCACATTTAGATTAAATCCTAAACTTATTTTTTTGTCATATTCTGCCGCTACATTAAAAGCCATTTTACCATTATAACCTGTTGATACTAATGAATACCTTTGATTAAAATTATTCCCAGCAATATTACTATCGTAATTTACATTATCATCACTATCAGTTTCAGGCTCTAAGATAAAAGATTCAAAACCTAAGAAAGCTTGCTGATTTTCAAAACCAAATACATTTCCGATATCAGAATATGCTTCACTTAAAGTTTCACCAGGAAGTGCTGATATTTGATCCAATCTCAAACCTTGAGCAAAACCTCTAAAATATTCAGCAATAGAAGTACTAGCATTACTTGTAGATGCTAGCCAGCTATTATTAAAATCATTTGTTCTATCGTAGGCAACTCCTAAAGATAGTTTATTCCACTTTGTATTTGGATTACTATTAGCATACACAAAAACACCTCCACCTTGTGTCAAATTAAAATTATCATCCGAAGATGAGTTTTGTCCATTAAAGTAACTAACATCATTATTTGATGAAGAGTACCCTAATGTAAATGCAGCTTTACTACTATTAAAAATAACCGAACTAGCAGGGTTAATATTAATTGCTGAAAGATCTCCTCCTAAAGCTCCAAAAGCACCTCCCATAGCTTTAAATCTTGCTGTACCACTGATTTCATCTTGTGCATATCGTAAAGCATCTGTAAAATCTTGTGCATTCAATGAAGACAAAGCAAATATACTTATGAATAGTAAAATAACTTTTTTCATAATAATTTAATTAAGTAAAATCGTTGTTGAAATTATCCTCGCCTACTTCCACCTCTAGAAACTCCTGAAGATCTAGAACTTCCTCTTGATGAAGAAGACCTTACACTTCCTGAAGAACGTGAAGAACTACTAGAACGTCTTACCGTACCTGAACTTCGTCCTGATGACGACGACGAGCGTCTCACTGTACCTCTATTAGAAGATGTCGAAGAACGTCTAACTGTTGTTCCTGTACCACGCCTTGTAGAAGGTCTGTTAATTCGTGTTTCACTCCCTGTTCTTGATCTTGATGTTAGTCCTCTTCGAACACTAGTACTAGAACGAGTACTTAGTGTATTGCGGCTAACTCTTGTGGAGCTATTATTGTCTGTTCGTATACGTCTACTATCTGTACTAAATCTATTTCTAGAATTTGATAAACTTCTACTATTTAACTGAGCTAAAGATCTGTTACCGACATAGCCTCTTCGACTATTATTAAAGGCAAAACGATTACTATTTCGATAAAAACCATTGTTAAATCTATTATTAAAACCCCAGCCAAAACCACCATTCCATAAAAATGGATCATAAAAACCCCAACCGTATCCTAATCCAAACCCACCAAAACGGTTAAATCTATTAAAGCCAAAACCAAATCTATTGAAACCCCAACCGAAGCCACCATTCCACCAGAATGGGTCATAAAATCCCCAGCCCCAATTATTCCAGCCATTATTATAATAGTTTATAGTAACTTGATCATTAACTTGTCCCCATCCACCATAATTACCTGGAATCTCTACAATATTTTCTTCAACACCTCCACTACTATATGAATCGATATCTGTAAAAATATCTAATTCCTCTTGAGCGATTTGGGCGTCTATTGCTTGTTCAGCAAAATAATCCTCATAAACTTGTGAATCCGCTCTACTATTTGCAGCCTCTTCAACTTCTACAACAACCCGATCAGAACTATAAATACCATCATTGTCATATCCAACGTATTGATAAGCACCGCATGATGAGAGTAATAAAACAGTAGTTAATGCCACAAAAGGCGCTTTCATTTTTTTGAGTGTAGAAGTAAATCGCATATCGCTTATGATTTAATTGTTGAACAATACAAAAATAGTTAGTTTTGCCATACTATTTTTACTTTTAACACTAGCACAACATTTGTGCCAAATCATTAAAAATGAGCAAAAATCTTACAAAAAGAGCAGAAGATTATTCAAAATGGTATAATGAACTTGTCGTTAAAGCCGATTTAGCTGAAAATTCAGCTGTTAGAGGTTGTATGGTTATAAAGCCATATGGTTTTGCTATTTGGGAAAAAATGCAAGCAGAACTAGACAGAATGTTTAAAGCTACTGGTCATCAAAACGCTTACTTTCCTCTTTTTGTGCCTAAAAGTTTATTTGAAGCAGAAGAAAAGAATGCAGAGGGATTTGCTAAAGAATGTGCTGTTGTTACACATTACAGACTACAAAATGACCCAGATAATGAAGGTAAACTTCGTGTGGACCCTGAAGCAAAACTAGAAGAAGAACTGGTAGTAAGACCAACCAGTGAAGCTATAATATGGAACACATATAAAGGTTGGATACAGAGTTATAGAGATTTACCTATACTTATAAATCAATGGGCAAATGTTGTACGTTGGGAAATGCGTACACGTTTATTTTTACGTACTGCAGAGTTTTTATGGCAAGAAGGGCATACTGCCCATGCTACAAAAGCTGAAGCAATAGCAGAAACAGAGCAAATGAATAAAGTTTATGCCGACTTTGCTGAAAATTTTATGGCCATCCCTGTTATTAAAGGCGTTAAGACTGAGAGTGAACGTTTTGCTGGTGCTGTTGATACGCACTGCATAGAAGCATTAATGCAAGATGGTAAAGCTTTACAAGCTGGTACATCTCACTTTTTAGGTCAGAATTTTGCAAAAGCATTTGATGTGAAATTTACTAATAAAGAAGGTAAACAAGACCATGTTTGGGCTACGTCTTGGGGAGTTTCTACACGACTAATGGGAGCCTTAATTATGACTCATAGTGATGACAAAGGTTTAGTATTACCTCCAAATCTTGCGCCTAATCAAGTGGTTATTGTTCCTATATTTAGAAATGAAGAACAATTTGATGCTATAAAAAATGTAGTGAGTCCTTTAAAATTAGCTTTAGAAGCTAAAAATATAAGTGTAAAGTTTGATGACCGTGATACATTTAGACCTGGTGCAAAATTTGCACAACATGAATTACAAGGTGTTCCTTTACGAATTGCCATAGGTCCTAAGGATTTAGAAAACGGTACTGTTGAATTAGCGAGACGTGATACATTGACTAAAGAAATTGTTTCCATTGAGGGTATTGATGATACTATTTCAGAATTACTGATTAAAATTCAAGATGATTTATTTAATAAAGCAAAGTCATATAGAGATCAGCATATTACAGAAGTTGAGACTTTTGAAGAATTTAAGGATGTGCTAGAATCTAAAACTGGATTTATTTCTGCACACTGGGATGGTACTGCTGAAACTGAAAACAAAATAAAAGAGCTTACAAAAGCAACTATTAGATGTATTCCTTATGATAGTAAAATTGAGGAGGGGCAATGTATTTATACTGGCAACTCATCAAAGCAACGTGTGCTGTTTGCAAAGGCTTATTAATTTTTTTCAAAAAAAATAGTTTAGGTGTTGCAACATTTAAAAATAGTTGTATTTTTGCATCCGCAATGGAAACATTGTTGTTCATTTAAATTT
>CAZBMY010000075.1:0-9669 GCA_964492855.1 uncultured Flavobacteriaceae bacterium | reverse complement strand
AAAACACCTAACTTTATACACAACAAAAAACCAGAGAAGCTAGCTCCTCTGGTTTGATTTAATTTATTAAAATCTGTCAACCTATTTTAGGACGACTCAAAAACTATAAGTTGTTATGCTTGTGCATTTTGGTATTGCTCCATAATACTTTGAATTTGTTCCATATAAGCATCCCATCCACCCATAGCATAGATAGAGTATATAGACCAGCATAAGTATAAAATGTTAATTATTAAAATAACAAGTGCTACAATTTTTGCTGTTTTCATTGCTTTAGCAGAATCTAAATCGTAAGCTTCTGGGTTATTAGCAACTTTTTTAAGTTGAGTTTGTGCGATAAAGAATGCAGCACCAGCTAATATAAAACCAAAACCTGCTATACAACAGCATAATAAACCAATAATTGCTAATACATATACCAAGGCGGGATTCAATCTTTCTTTTTCCATTTTATTTTATTTTTTAGTTGATTAAGGTTTTAACGGTAAAGCTAATGATAATTGTAGCCACAGTAATTATAGCCAAAATAGTAATTATTTTACTGAAATATTTTATTTTTTTAAAAATGTTAATGCCAATGGTAGCAAATAATAAAATCAGAGGATAAATAGCAGGATACATAAAAAAAGCAGCTATAAACTCACCATTAATTATAAGACTTACCGAACGTTGAATACCACAGCCCATACAATCAAAACCAAATATAGCTTTATTAACGCATGGTAACATGTAATCTTCGAGTTGTAGAAGAAGTAACTTCATGTTTCAAATATAAATCTTTTGGCTGTATGTCTGTTTGTATACAATCGAAACCTTTATCGCAATCCATTAAAATTCTCTTATTGTTGTATTTTTGCAGAATGAAATTATCTAAATACATCAACATCATTTGCATTATCCTTGGCGGAGCAGTAGCCCTATATGCACAAGCAGAAGAACAACAGAACACATATGTTTTAATCGGTGGAATTGTACTTCTTATGTTTGGTATTTATAGGATATCGAGACATGTACCAAGTAAGTTTGAGAACCAGCAAGAAGAGTCTTTTATTCAAACTGAAGAAGATGAAAATTAAATTAGGTGATGCGGTCGAAACTATTGATGATGCTATAAAAGGCGTTGTAACTAAAATTGATAATACTACTATATCAATTGAAAGTGAAGATGGTTTTGAATTCGAATTCTCTGTCAATGAACTAATTAAGTTAAATACAGATGAATCTATTAACCTAGGGTCTTTTACTAGCAGAAGTATCCATGATGTCACCAAAGAAAAAGAAGGCTCAAAAAAAAGAAAGCAAGTTACGACTAAACCCAAAAAACGCCACCACCCAACGTTTGTAGTTGATTTGCATATTCATCAGCTTACGGACTCTACTAAAGGCATGACTAATTTTGATATGTTGAATTTACAATTAGATACAGCGCGAGGTCAATTAGAATTTGCTATAAGAGAAAGAATGCCAAAATTAGTTTTTATTCATGGTGTTGGTGAAGGCGTATTAAAACAAGAACTGCATACTGTTTTACGACGCTATAATAATGTCACATTCTATGACGCTGATTATAGAGAATATGGTTTGGGAGCGACTGAAGTTAAGATTTTTCAGAATATTATGGCTTAGTCATCCAAGCTTATCGTAATCGTTGTTTGCAAAGACCCTAAGTCAATAAAATCAGTCCTTAATATTTCAATGTCAACATCTCTAATTATAAAGCGTGTTGTTACAGTACGCGTATAATTATTATCATCTCTTAACTCTTGATTAGGAAATTGAATATCATCAATTGGGCTTCTAAAAAGAGGAATAAGCACGCCATTATTATCGGAAACATCATCTAAAGGATTTCTATTTCTATTCGCATCTTCTTCAATTGTAAGTATCAAATCTCCATCATCGTCAGTATCTAAGTAATCTGGAGTACCATCTTCATCTGTATCCATAGGATTTGTAGTTGGGTCATCATCACCATCAGAGTCATCAATTTCGGCCTCAGTTAGTACATTGTCATTATCATCATCATCATCAAGATAATCAAAAATACCATCCATGTCAGTATCTAAAGAATCTGAAAAATCGCCATCTCCGTTAGGATCAGCACCTTCAAAGGCTGTTGGCACACCATCATTATCATCGTCAATTACAGTAGCTGTAATTTCTACCGTACCACTCATAGATTCAAAATCTTCTTGAATTATTAAATCTGAAGGCTGAATAACATCACAGAATTCTCCATTTACACTACTATCATTAATATCTCTATTATATGTTCTATATATAAATCGTACAGTAGAACCGTTTATAGTTAGCTCTTCCGGCATATCAATTGTCGTAGCTTCTTCAAATAGAACTTCATTACCTGTAACAGGAAAGCTTAGAGATAATGATTCAGATGGGTCGTTCCTCAAATCATAAACAATAAAGGACTCTGTGTTATTATTACAAAAACTTAATTCTTGATCAAAATCTAAATCTACCGTAATAACATCTCCGTCATCACAAGAACTAAATACTAAAAAAGCAAATAAAAGCCCAAAAATTGTACGCATTATCTAATCAGTTTTCAACAAAAGTAAGTCATTTATCAAATTATAACGTTGCATAGATAAAATAATTTTATGCCTTATTTTTGTAGTATGAAAAATATTTATCTAGATAATGCAGCTACGACTGCTTTGCACCCAGAAGTTATCGAAAAAATGACTGATGTTTTGAAAAACAACTACGGTAATGCGTCTTCTACGCATAGTTTTGGTCGCTCTGCTAAATCTATTATAGAAAAATGCAGAAAAGAGATAGCAGCTTATTTAAATATATCTGCTGCCGAAATTATTTTTACATCTGGAGGGACTGAGGCTGATAATTTAGCATTACGAAGTGCAGTAAGAGATTTAGGCGTTACGGAAATTATTACATCCAAAATAGAACATCATGCAGTTTTGCATACTGTAGAACAGCTTATGCATGAGTACCATATTAAAGTTTCTTACGTCAATCTAGATGAAAATGGGACAGTCGACTACAATCACCTTGAAAACTTATTAGATAATGAAGATAGACAACTTGTAAGCTTAATGCATATTAATAATGAAATCGGTAATATTCTAGATATTAATCGTGTAGCCAACTTGTGTAAGGCTAATAATGCATTATTTCATTCAGATACAGTACAATCAGTAGGTCATTACGAATTAGATTTAGCTGAAACTAAAATTGATTTTTTGGCGGCTAGTGCGCACAAATTTCATGGACCAAAAGGCGTAGGTTTTTGTTTTGTTAGAAAAGAATCAGGCTTAAAACCTTTAATTTTTGGAGGAGAGCAGGAGAGAGGTTATCGAGCAGGTACAGAGAGCCTACATAATATTGTTGGTATGTCTGTAGCACTTAAACTAGCGTATCAAAATCTTAATGAAGAGCGTAACTATATCAAAGATTTAAAAACGTATTTTGTTAATAGTTTGAACAGTAAATTACCAGGATGTCATTTTAATGGTAACTCTTCAGATATTGAAAAAAGTACATATACGCTTATAAATGTATGTTTACCATTACCTCCAGAGAAAGCGGCTATGCTTCAGTTTCAATTAGATTTGAAAGGAATTGCTTGTTCTAAAGGTAGTGCTTGTCAAAGCGGGAGTTCGATGCAGTCTCATGTACTAACAGAAGTTCTATCTGACGATATGCTAAAACGACCTTCGGTACGTTTTTCGTTAAGTAAATACAATACTAAAGAAGAGATTGATTACGTTGTTGAGACGCTTTGCGAATTTAAAAAATCTTAATTTATAATCTTGCAGATAGCCTTACATTAAAAACTCGAGGCGTTAAAAAATTTGGAATTGCAAACTGTCTTTGACTGTTAACATCACGAACCCATGTATTGGTAATGGCGTTTTGGTTATTAAACATATTATAGATTTCGACGCCTAGAGATAAACTTCTAAAGGATTGTTTCCATCTAGAAGAATACGTCTTTTCAGGATTAACGATATCGAATAAGATTCCTAAATCAGCACGTCTATAATCACGTAATCTAAATTGAAAATCATAAGGATCTGCAAAGCTTGGTGAACCACCAGGCAATCCTGTATTGTATACTAGGTTGAGATACATTTTTAAGTCAGGAATATTCGGCACATAATCTTGAAATAAAATACCAAATTTTAGACGTTGGTCTGTAGGCCTAGGTATGTAACCGCGGTTATCAATATTTTCTTCTGTTTTAAGATATCCGAAGCTAAACCAGGATTCTGTTCCTGGTACAAATTCACCATTTAATCGCATATCTAACCCATAGGCGAATGCTCTTGCATTATTATTGGCTCTGTAGCGAATTCTTACATTCTCTAGAGTATAGGGATTAACATCTGTGAGACCTTTGTAATAGGCTTCTGTTACAAGTTTAAAAGGTCTGTCCCACATTTTAAAACTATATTCATTCCCTACAACAACATGATAAGATTTTTGAGCTTTCACATTAGGCCTAACTGTACCAGTAGAATCTCTCAGCTCTCTGTAGAATGGCGGCTGATAATATAATCCGCCAGCAATCCTAAAAAGCATATCACTTTTCCAGTTAGGTTTTATAGCAAATTGAGCGCGTGGACTAAATACAGTTTGAGATTTACTATCAATACCTTCACCATTCACATTCCAATTGTGTGCTCTAACGCCAACATTATAATACACATCATTTTCTCCAATTTGTGTATTTTTTTTATACTGTAAAAATGCTTGAATCCTGTTTATGGTCACTTCATTGAAAGCTCTAATATTTTGAAAAGCAACAAGAGGTCCACTAAATGGGGTTTGGGGTTGAAAGTTAGGTTGAGATACTGTAGGCGGTCGTATTGAAAATCCTGCAGAATCAATAACTTCAGATTCTACTAAACGGTCGCGTATATCTTCTCGTGTATATTTTACAGACCATTCTAGGTTACTATTGCTATCTATATTATAATCGCCCCGATGTTCTATATTAAATATCAACGCATCTAAGTCGTTACGCGCTCTAGTAAATTGTGAGCCAATGCCTTCACTAAATTCAACTTCTCCTAGATTTTCATCACCAATATTAGTGTTTACTTCTCCTAAACGATATTGTGCTATAATGTCAAAATACTCTTGTTCGGTAGCATGATAAGCAGAGCCAATAAGTTTTAATGTGGTTTTTTCGTTTAAGAAATAGTTAGCCTTAAAAGCCCCGAAATACGTTTGGTATTCGGTTTGTTCTTGGCCTTCAAAAAAGACTAGTAATGCTACAGGTTCATCAATAGTACCAAAGTTAGTTTGCCTGTTTTCAGGTTCAAAATTGTATTGATTTAATGCAATATTCCCTAAAAAATTTACATGAAATTTATCTGAAAATCGGTAGGTTAAATACGTTTGTACATCTGCAAACACAGGTTCTACATTACCGTTAGTTTCTAGATTGTTTAAAATTAAACTATTATCTCTATACCGGATACCAGATATACTTGAAAATTTTCCATTTTTTGAAGCGGTTTCTACAGCCAAGCTTCCACCCAGTAAACTTAAATCTGTACTAACCCCAAACTTTGTTGGCTTTTTATAAGTAATGTCTAACACAGAAGATAATTTATCCCCATACCGTGCTTGAAATCCACCAGCAGAAAAATCAACATTAGACACCAAATCTGTATTCACAAAGCTTAAACCTTCTTGATTACCTGAGCGCACCAAGAATGGTCTGTATACTTCAATTTCATTAACGTAAACCAGATTCTCATCAAAATTTCCGCCACGTACAGAATATTGTGTACTCAATTCATTAGAAATATTAACGCCAGGCAAAGTCTTTAAAATATTTTCGACGCCCGGCTGTGCGCCTTTTATTGTTCGTATCACTCTTGGAGAAATAGTTGTTACTCCTGTTCTACTTTGACTTGTGTTTTTGTTTATAATGACTTCGGCAATCTGTTCAACATTAACTTTTAGTACAGGATTAAATTCTATTTCACTACCATTTTCAAAATTAAAAGTTTGTTTGACTTGTTTGTATGTAACATGGGAAAAGGTGAGTGTAACATCTGTATCAGATGGTATTCTAATTTCGTAAAAACCGTTCTTGTTTGTTATTGCACCTTCTCCTGTATTAGCCTTTATATTAACATCTGCAATTGGGTTTTTATTTTCGTCTAGTATAATCCCACGAATAACAACTGACTGAGCTAAAGCTGTAAGAGTAAGTAAAAATAATATACTGGTTAGTAGTAGTTTAGAGTTTTTCAAGCAGCTTGGTTTTTATTTTCTAAAAAAGATTGCTTCAAATGTAGAACTATTTCCAACATTATCAGTTACTATAATTTTTAAATTGTTTTCTGTATCTGTAACGACATTATCATTAAAATCGTGTGTTAGTGTATTGGTTTTATAATCGTATTCCATCAAAATCCATTTACCATTTACAGTGGCTCTATATTTTGATATACCCGCTAAATCGTCACTAATTTTCACTTTAAGATAACGGTATTTACTTAACCATTTTTTATCAGAGAAGTTAACAGGTTTAATTTTTGGAGCTATAGTATCACTAGCCAAAGTATATAATCCCATAATTTTACTTCTAGCTGTAAGAGTATCTCCTTTTCGTTTAGTAGATACATAGCTCGGCTTTTTGTAGTAACCATATAGGCGAGCAATAAATAATTTATTTTTATCGGTGTCTTTGTATTGACTTATGTTGTAATTAATAACAAAATTTTTCTGAAGCGGAACTACATCTTTGTGGAGCTGTATTGTATCTGAACTCACCTTAAAATCAATTAATATATCGTCATAGACCGTATTAGGATAAAATGTGACGCTAGCATTATGCTCATTTAATACTGTAGTTTCTGCATTCTTAATTAAGTGTTTATTAGTGATTGTGGTATCATTTTTTATTTCTACATCGTTTAACTCACCAATAATAGGAATGGTTACTTTAGATGTGTTGCCTTTATAATCTTTAATATCTATTCTGTAAATAGATGAGGTACTATCTTCTACATTGATATATCCATTATCTACAATGTTTTTAAACATACTTAATGGATTGTTTTTTTGAATAAATAATTGCTGACTTCTCGTTTTTTTAGTTTTCCATAAGTCAAAATCTATGTAACGGTTAAGGTGTTTAGTTTCATCAAAACTAAAACGCTTAAAATCCATTTCAAAGATTTTGTTACCATTAAAAAAAGAAGAGATATTACTTACGCCGTTTTTATTTGGTGCTAAATCTAGTTTATCATAGCTAACGACTCCAAAACCGATGTCCCCATATGCTGATATTTTTTCAACTTTATAATCACCGTTCTGTAGTGGAATTAACCGTAATGGCACTCTCTCATTTTTACCATTAATAAAAGACTTATCGTTTTTTGGGTATGCATAAACCGAAGACACATCGGGTTTTTTACTATCCTTAATGTCTATACCAAATAACATAGGATTTATAGGTCTTTCAGCATTATCTCTAATTTCAAAGTGTAAGTGAGGCCCACCAGAACTCCCTGTGTTTCCTGAAAAAGCAATTACTTCATCAGTATCTACAAGTAATTCTGTTACATTAGGGAATACTTCAACCTCGTAACTTTCTTTATCGTATTGACAATCTTTAATGTATGATTCAATTTTAGGCGAAAACTTTTTAAGATGAGCATACACTGTTGTATACCCATTGGGATGTGTAACATACAATGCTTTTCCGTAGCCGTAATGCGATATTTTGATTCGGCTTACGTAGCCAATAGCAGCTGCATGCACTTTAAGTCCTGTCTTTAGTTGTGTTTTAATATCTAAACCAGAGTGAAAATGATTAGAACGTAACTCAGCAAAAGTCCCAGATAAAATTGGTGTAATATCTAATGGGTTTCTGAAATAGTCCTGTGGGTATTCCGATTGAGCATATAAGCTCGATGTAAATAAGAAAAATAAAATTATGTTTTTCATTGCGGAATCTCTTGAAGCTAAAATATTAATTTGAATGAGAATCACAAGCCTAAAAAACGTAATAATTTTTATAAAGGTTTAGCCTCTTTGATATTATGTCAATTAAAAATAATTGTAAAACAATTGGTTTTTTTCGCAAGGTATGTTAACTTTGTTATATAGTGTTGTACAACGCAAATGAGTAAAATCGAAGATATTGTCGATACGTTAGAAAACCGAATTTCTAAGGTTTTGCACAAGCAAGAAGTGCTTAAACAGACAAACGCAAAACTTTCGGAACAGTTAGAAAACTATCAAAAACAAATTCTTGAATACCAAGAGCAAGTTAGTGAATGGTCTGATAGATACGAAACACTCAAAACAGCAAATGCAATGCTTGGTAGTGACGAAAATAAACGAGAAACAAAACTCAAAATAAATTCGCTTATCAGAGATATAGACCATTGCATTGCGCAATTATCTGAATAGTGTAAACATAGTGGATGTCAAATCAGCTTAAAATAAAAATTTCAATAGCTAATCGCGTCTATCCGCTAACAATAAACCCAAGCCAAGAAGAGGGACTGCGTAAGGCAGCAAAAAAGATTGAGGCTATGATAGGGCAATTTGAGCAAAGTTACTCTGTGAGAGATAAGCAAGATGTTCTGGCCATGTGTGCTTTACAATTTGCAGCTCAAGTAGAGCAAAAAACAATAGATAAAGAATATGTAAATGAAGAAGTTCAAGAAAAGTTAGAAGCTTTAACAGACCTTTTACAATCTCATATTTAACTCGTACGTTCTTTAAAATAAACAAAGGTTACTGCCTACATTAGTTATATTTTTTGATAAACTCAACGTTAATTCTTTAAAAAGGGTGAGTTGAAGTTGTAAAATCGAGCCGTTAGTGCTGGACTTGTTTCAGTATTTTAGACGGATTTTTGATCAGCTTGTTAGCCCTAAACTTGTTTTTAAGGAGTTTATACAGAATCCAGAACTGATGTAGGCTTTTTTTATATACTAAACTAAACTCAAACATGGATAATAATACTATTATATATATTGCTGTTGCAATCGTTTTAGGGTTAGTTATTGGTTTTATAATCGCAAAATCCTTAGAAAAAGGAAAAGCTTCTTCAATCATAGCAGGAGCAAAAAGCGAATCTAAATCAATAATTAAAGAAGCTAAAACAGAAGGAGAATCTATTAAAAAGGATAAAATACTTCAAGCTAAAGAAAAATTTATAGAGCTTAAATCAGAACACGAAAAAGTGATTTTGTCTCGTGATAAAAAAATGGCTGAAGCCGAAAAACGTATTAGAGATAAAGAATCTCAAATTTCTAACGAGTTATCAAAAGCCAAAAAATCAAATCAATCTTTAGATGATAAAATAAAAGATTATGATTTTAGACTGCAGTTTGTTGAAAAGAAGCAAGACGAATTAGATAAAGCACATAAAAGCCAAATTAAACAATTAGAAGTTATATCGGGCTTATCAGCCGATGATGCTAAATCACAATTGGTAGAATCTCTTAAAGAAGAAGCTAAGACAGATGCTATGGCATTTGTACAAGATAGAGTAGAAGAGGCTAAACTTACCGCACAACAAGAAGCTAAAAAAATAATTATAAATACGATTCAGCGTATTGGTACAGAAGAGGCCGTTGATAATTGCGTATCTGTTTTTAATATAGAATCTGATGATGTTAAAGGTCGAATTATTGGTAGAGAAGG
>CAZBMY010000074.1:0-9693 GCA_964492855.1 uncultured Flavobacteriaceae bacterium | reverse complement strand
GCTACTATTTTTAATATTTTTTGCATAATTCTTTATTATTTTTTGTGTCTTACTAATAAATCCATCAATGTGATAGATGAATCTTCCATGTCGTTTACTATACTATCAATCTTAGCGATGATGTAATTGTAAAATATTTGAAGGATAATAGCCACAATAAGACCAAATACTGTTGTTAAAAGTGCTACTTTAATACCACCAGCAACTAAAGAAGGTTGCATATCACCAGCTGCTTCAATCTTATCAAAAGCTTGAATCATACCAATTACCGTTCCCATGAAACCAAGCATTGGTGCAAGTGCTATAAATAATGATATCCAAGACACATTCTTTTCTAATTGTCCCATTTGTACACCACCATAAGCTACAACAGCTTTTTCTGCAGCATCGATATCTTCGTCTGCTCTGTCTAATCCTTGGTAGAATATAGATGCAACAGGCCCTTTTGTATTTCTACAAACCTCTTTTGCAGCTTCAATACCACCAGAAGCAAGAGCATCCTCAACGTTTTGAGTTAATTTTTTACTATTTGTAGTAGAAAGATTTAAAAAGATAATTCTTTCAATAGCAATTGCTAGACCAAGAATTAAACATAATAATACAATCCCCATAAATCCAGGACCACCTTCAATAAATCTCTTTTTTAATTCTTGATGAAACCCTAAATCTTCAGCTGCTGCTGTATCATCTTGGGCTACATTTGCAACAGTTGTTGTTGCTGCTGCTACTGTTGTTGTTGCGTTTGCATTAACAGTTCCAATAACCATTAAACATGTAATGGCTAGGATAGAAAATAATCTTTTCATTGTCTTGAATCTTAATTTTATTAGTTAAAGTGTTAAAGATAAAAAAAATATGTAACAATTTAATGAAACATCAGCAGAGAGGAAGGGATTCGAACCCTCGAAACGCTTTTGGCGTTTACACACTTTCCAGGCGTGCGCCTTCGACCACTCGGCCACCTCTCTGTAAGCTCTTAAAAATTACAGAACGCCAAATAACGAAAAAATCTTCAAAGACTAAAATTATGGGCGTTAATTTTAAGACAATTCTCCGCGTAAAGATGTTTCAAATAGAGCTTTAAACTCTAAAGGATTGACATTTTGTCCAATAAGATACATAAGCTTAGTTATGGCTGCTTCTGATGTTAAATCTTTACCCGAAATAACACCTATTCTTTTTAATTGCGAACTTGTCTCATATTGCCCCATAATAACACTACCTCCCGAACATTGTGTGACATTAATAATATGTATACCTCTATTTATTGCCTTTTCTAATAAGTCTACAAACCAAGATTCAGTAGTTGCGTTACCCGAACCATAGGTTTCTATAACCAGACCTTTAATGAGTTTACTTCTTAGAACAGCCTCTAATATTGGTTTTGATATCCCAGGAAATAGTTTTAAAATAGCAACATTTCTATCAAATTTTTTATTGACTTTAAGTTCTTTTTCTGTGTTTGGTTTTAATAAAAATTGATGATTAATATTTAAATAAACGCCAGATTCAGCTAAATGTGGGTAATTTAAAGATTCAAAGGCTTCAAAATGCTCTGCATTTATCTTTGTTGTTCGGTTTCCTCGATAGAGTTTATACTCAAAATATAAACCAACCTCTCTTACTACTGGCATTCCTTTTTCCTGGTAAGATGCTAATTGAATTGAAGTTATTAAGTTCTCTTTAGCATCTGTACGTAAATCTCCAATAGGCAACTGACTTCCTGTGAAAATAACAGGTTTTGCTAAATTTTCTAACATAAAACTTAAGGCTGAAGCAGAATAACTCATAGTGTCACTACCATGAAGAATAACAAAACCGTCAAAAGCTTTATAATTATCTTTAATAATGTCTGCAATAACGCACCAATACTTTGGATTTATATTTGAAGAATCTATAGGTTCTTCAAAAGAAATAGTTTCTATATTACAATCCAATAATTTTAGCTCTGGGATACGCTTTAAAAGATTATTAAAATCGAATGCCTTAAGCGCTCCTGTATTGCTGTCTTTTACCATACCAATAGTTCCGCCGGTATAAATAAGAAGTATATTTGGGTTACCCATATTAAATTCCAAAGATTGTTTTTGAATTCTCTGTTGTGATTTTTGCTATTTCTGCTTCAGAGATATTATAAATCTCTGATAATTTTTCGACGACCTTAATAATGTAAGCACTTTCATTACGCTTACCACGATAAGGTTTAGGAGCTAGATACGGTGAGTCTGTTTCTAGCACAATATGTTGTAAATCTATTTGACTTAGGAATTGGTCTATTTTACCATTTTTGAATGTCACTACGCCTCCAATCCCTAACTTCATATTATATGAAATAGCTCGTTTTGCTTGCTCATAATTTCCTGTGAAGCAATGAAAAATTCCGAATAACTCTTCGCTTTTTTCTTCTTCTAAAACCTCAAAAATTTCATCAAAAGCTTCTCTACAATGAATTACAATAGGCAATTGGTATTTTTTAGCTAGTCTAATTTGATATTTAAATGCTTCTATTTGAATTGCTAATGTGCTTTTATCCCAATATAAATCTATCCCTATTTCTCCAACAGCATAAAAACTTCTTTTTTTGAATTGCTCCTCAACATGCAGTAATTCTTGCTTAAAATTCTCTTTTACAGAAGTGGGATGTAAACCCATCATTAAAAATACTTTATCAGGAAAATCAGCTTCTAACGTATAAATAGCTTCTGTGTAACTTGAATCTATTGCTGGAATAAAAAATCGTTTGACACCTGTTTCTAGTGCACGATTAATCATAAGCTCACGGTCTTCATCAAAAGCTTCACTATATAAATGTGTATGCGTATCGGTAATTATCATGATGCAAAAATAATCGTTTATAATCTTATATTTACGCAAACGACAAAAATGGAATCGCTTAAAGACTTTCTTTCAGACAAAGGATACTCAAAAATTAAATTGAAACTTACAAAAACAAATCATTTTGAAATAAGGGCGACTATTAATGGTATTAAAGGCCGTTTTATTCTAGACACGGGGGCATCTAGTAGTTGTGTTGGTTTTGAGGCTATTGAATATTTTAACCTCAAGGTTGTAGACTCCGAAATAAAAGCTGTTGGTGCTGGTGCATCAAATATGATGACTCAACTTTCTAAATCTAATACCATAAAAATTGGCAAATGGAAAAAGCAACGCGTCGCATTAATACTCTTTAATCTTACCCACGTAAATGAAGGTCTACGCAATCACAATTCTAATACTGTAGATGGCATAATTGGCGCCGATATTTTAAAAAAAGGAAAAGCTGTTATTGACTATAATAAAAAATATCTGTATTTAAAGATTTAAAAAACAGTTACTTAACTCTTCATTTTGTCGAAAAATACGTCATTTTAAGATTTTTAAAAAATACGTATTTATACGTAGAAATAATTCAAATAATATTTAGACCTTTATTATCGCTAGCGAATAGTCAATATTTATACAGAGCAGTTATTTGAGTATGAAAAACAACAACGGTAAAATATTTGTGTTACTATTAATCATTTGCACAGTTGTAATAATAACTGCAAATATCTCTGTAATATTTTTTAGTTAATTTTAGTTAGTTAGCATTTAGATATTAACAATATCTAAAATAACAAAAGCGCAATTTGGGGGAATTGCGCTTTTTAAATTTATAGTAATGCCCTTATAGTTCTAAAGCCTTCTTTATATCATTGTCCATTAATAGTTCTATCGGATTCTCTAATGCTTCTTTTACCGCTACCAAGAAACCTACAGATTCTTTACCATCAATAATTCTGTGATCATAAGATAATGCTACATACATTATTGGTCTAATAACAACTTCTCCATTAACTGCAATTGGTCGTTCTACAATGTTATGCATTCCTAAAATTCCGCTTTGTGGTGGATTGATGATTGGAGTAGATAACATACTACCAAAAACACCACCATTTGAAATAGTAAATGTTCCGCCTGTCATTTCATCAACAGTAATTTTTCCATCTCTAGCTCTAATCGCTAAACGCTTAACTTCTGATTCTACACCTCTAAATGATAAATTTTCAGCATTTCTAATCACAGGCACCATCAGTCCTTTTGGACCTGACACAGCAATACTTATATCTACAAAGTCATAAGATAACATCTCTTTACCATCTATCATAGAATTAACAGCAGGGTATAGTTTTAATGCTCTTACGACAGCAAGGGTGAAAAAGCTCATAAAACCAAGACTTACGCCATGTTTTGCTTTAAAATCTTCTTTGTACTGCTTACGTAAATCAAAGATTGGAGACATGTCAACCTCATTAAACGTGGTCAACATTGCTGTTGTGTTTTTTGCTTCTACTAAACGCTCAGCAACCTTACGACGTAACATAGACATTTTACTTCGAGATGTACCACGACTTCCACCAGTTGGTGTTCCCATTGAAGGCACAGCATTTACAGCATCGTCTTTTGTAATGCGTCCATCTCGACCAGTACCAGAAACAGAATTTGCAGCTATTCCTTTCTCGTCTAATATTTTTTTTGCAGCTGGACTTGGTGTCCCTGTTGCATAAGTTTTGGTTTCTGTGACTACTGGTTTTGGTTCTTCCTTTTTTGGAGCTTCTTTCTTTTCTTCTTTTGGCTCATCACTACCTTCTGGCTTTGCTGCGCTAGTATCTATTAAACAAACTACAGCACCAACAACTACAGCATCACCCTCTTCATATCTATTACCTTCTGCATCTTCGAGCTTTATTATTCCGCTTGCTTCTGCTGGTAATTCTAATGTTGCTTTATCACTATCTACCTCTGCAATAGCTTGGTCTTTTTCAACATAATCTCCATCTTGCACTAACCATTCTGCAATTTCCACTTCTGTGATTGATTCGCCTGGTGAAGGCACTTTCATTTCTAAAATCATGCTCTTGTATTTTATTAAGCTCTAATTTGAGTTGTATTAACTTTATTTATCTCTGGTTGTTTTTGGTCTTATCAAAAACATAATCTATAACTTCTTGATGCCTTATCTTAGAACGTACAGAACTACCTGCTGCTGGTGCACCATATGGTCTTCTACTTGCTGCTCTCCATTGCTTTGCTTCATCTAGATGCATTAACATATGACTGTATGCACCCATATTTCTAGGTTCTTCTTGTGCCCAAACAACATCATCTGCATTTTTATATTTCTTTAAAGTTGCTCTAATTTCATCTGCAGGTAATGGAAATAATTGCTCTATCCTAACTAGAGCCACATCATCTCTTTCTTGTTTTTCTTGATCATCTTGTAAATCATAATAAAATTTACCTGTAACAAAAACTAAAGTTTTTACTTTATCTGCTTTTGCAGTAGCATCATCGATTAACATTTGGAAACTACCATTTGCAAATTCATCAACAGTAGAAACTACTTTTGGGTGGCGTAATAAACTTTTTGGTGTAAAAACCACCAATGGCTTTCTATAATTGGCTTTCATTTGTCGTCTTAACAAATGAAACATATTAGCTGAAGTTGTACAATCTGCTACAAACATATTATCCTTCGCACATACTTGTAAGTAACGCTCCATACGACCAGAAGAATGCTCGGCTCCTTGACCTTCATAGCCATGAGGCAATAACATTACCAATCCATTTTGGGTTTTCCATTTATCTTCCCCTGACGAGATGTACTGATCTATCATTATCTGAGCACCATTACTAAAATCACCAAACTGCGCTTCCCAAATGGTTAATGTATTAGGGCTTGCCATAGCATAGCCATAATCAAAACCTACTACACCATATTCAGATAATAATGAATTATAAATATTAAAATCACCTTGATCTTTAGCGACATCTTTGAGTAAGATAATTTCTTCTTCGCTATCTTCTACCTTTACAACAGCATGCCTATGAGAAAAGGTACCACGCTCAACATCTTGCCCAGAAATTCTAACATTAAATCCTTCCGCTAGTAAAGAACCATAAGCTAAATGCTCTGCCATAGCCCAATCTAATCTATCTTCATCAAACATTTTCTGACGAGATTCTACCAGGCGTTGAATTTTACGAATAAACTTCTTATCCTCTGGCAAGCTAGATATTGTTTTGGCAATACTCTTAAGTACGTCTTTAGAAACTGTAGTGTCAACAGTTTTTATCATTTCCTTTTCATCAACACGAACAAAACCTTTCCACTGTTCTTCCATAAAAGGAGAAATTCGAGTCTTCTCAATTTTTCTAGAATCAACAAGCTTTTCCTCTAACTTATCCTTGTACTCTCTTTCAATTTTTTTAACGTGACCTTCGTCTATAATCCCTTCAGAAAATAACCTGTCTGCATAAATATCTCTTGGGTTCTTATGTTTTGAAATTGCTTTATAAAGTAATGGTTGGGTAAACTTAGGCTCATCACCTTCGTTATGACCATACTTTCTGTAACCTAATAGATCTATAAAAACGTCGCGTTTAAATTGCATTCTAAAATCTAAAGCAAACAAAATCGCATGAACAACAGCTTCAGCATCATCAGAATTAACATGTAATACTGGAGAAAGTGTTACTTTTCCTACATCCGTACAATAGGTACTAGAACGTCCGTCTAAATAATTAGTTGTAAAACCTATTTGGTTATTGACTACAATATGAACTGTACCATTAGTCTTATAACCATCTAATTGGGCCATTTGAACAACTTCATAAACCAACCCTTGTCCTGCAATAGCTGCATCACCATGAACAACTATTGGTAGTACTTGTGATGCATCCTCAATTTCTTTTTTATCTTGCTTTGCTCTTGAAATACCTTCTACAACTGCACCAACAGTTTCTAAATGCGACGGATTAGGAGCTATACTTAAGTTTATTCTTTTACCGGTATCCGTTTCGCGATCGCTAGTCCAACCTAAATGGTATTTTACATCGCCATCAAATATTTTTTCTTCATAATCTTTACCATCAAACTCACTAAAAATATCTTTTGCTGATTTACCAAAGATATTTGTTAAGGTACTTAGACGCCCTCTGTGTGCCATTCCCATGACAAACTCTTTTACACCATAGTCTGCAGCTTTCTCAATCATTGCGTCTAATGCAGGAATAAGTGATTCGTTTCCTTCTAAAGAAAATCGTTTCTGTCCTACATATTTGGTATGTAAAAATGTTTCGAAAGAAACAGCTTCATTAAGCTTTCTTAGAATATTCTTTTTCTCATCTGCAGAAAACCGCGGATGATTATCATTAATATTCAACTTATTCTGAATCCAATCAATTTCTTCTGGTTGGCGTATGTACATATACTCTACACCAATAGAGTCGCAATAGATACGCTCTAAATGATCAATTATATTTTGAAGTGTTGCAGAACCTAAACCAATAATTTCCCCTGCTGAGAATGTTGTAGACAAATCATTTTTAGATAAGCCAAAATTCTCTATTTCTAAAGTAGGCGCATATTTGCGTCTTGCTCTTACTGGGTTTGTTTTGGTGAACAAGTGTCCTCTATTTCTATAGCCATCTATAAGTTTTACAACTTGAAATTCCTTTTGAACATGTTCTGGAATTTGTGTAGATACACCTTCTACAATTTCGCCATCTAATCCATAAGACTCAGCTCCAAAATCATAACCTTGAAAAAAGGCTCTCCAACTTGGTTCTACAGAATCTGGGTTTTTAAGATATTGGTCGTATAAATCAGCAAAGTAAGCCGTGTGTGCTGCGTTAAGAAAGGAATATTTATCCATTTGTTTTTTTGAGACGTTTTCGTTTCAACAAAGTTTAAGCAAAAGTACAACTTTTAGCGTTTTCTATTTAACAATTAGTATATTTATAACTATTGAAACTAAAATTGTTAACATGAAGTCGTTTTTGATATATATTGCTTTCTTTTTTTTTAGTCTAACAGGGTTTTCTCAAAATAGTCAAACTCCTAGTTTTTGGAATAATGTTAGGTTTGGGGGAGGTATTGGTCTCAACTTTGGAAATGGTTTTTTTAGTGGCACTTTGGCTCCGCAAGCTATTTATGATTTTAATCCCTATTTTTCTGCTGGAGTAGGTTTAACCGGAAGCTATAGTAGTCAACGTAATGTATTTGATTCTACAATTTTAGGCGGAAGTATTATTGCATTAACCAATCCGTTTCCTGAGCTACAAGTCTCTGCAGAACTCGAACAGGTTAATGTTAACACCAATTTTGATGCACAGTTTGCTTCTAACGATAGGAATAGTTTTTGGGCAACTGCACTCTTTTTAGGCGTTGGTTACCGATCAGGAAATGTTGTTTTTGGCGTCAGATACGACGTGCTCTATGATGAAGACGAAAGCATTTATGCCGACCCTTGGCTCCCTTTTGTTAGGTTTTGGTTTTGATTTTTTGACCTAGAAGAATAGACTCTAGGAATATTTGGCTTTATAACAAACCTTCTGCCACTCTCGTTGTAAAATTAAAAAGGTAACATCTTCAGAAAGCTTTAGAGCATCATCGCCTTCTAAATTTCTGACTTTAACCTCAGATACATCAACGATATAAAGTAAATTGAGATATTCATTAAATTTATTCTGAATCAGTTTATAAACCTCTTCTTGAAGTACAAATTTTAAACTTGTTGGTAAAGTTTCAGTATCAAATTCTAAATCAATATTGGCATAAAGCAAGTCTTTATTAAGCTGAACAATCAGTTTTTGATAAAGTTGCATTTCATTTGTTTGCTCTATTAAAGCTTCAAAGTTTTGAGGTAATTTCATTACACATTTCTGGTCATCAAACCAAGACCAAATTGTTTAAGTATTTTCTTTTTTTCTTCAGAAACATTTAGCATTTTTAATAATGCAAAGGCCTTTTCTGTATACTGCTCTACAGCTTCTTTGGTTGCAGCTTTTGCTCCAGTTTGGGTGAATATCTGTTTCACATCTTCAACCTTTTTAGAAATCTCCTTAGGTTGAGAAGTAAACCAATTTGTCAATTTTGCTTTGTCTTCCTTAGAAGCAAATTCCATAGCTTTTAGATAGAGATATGTTTTCTTGTTTTCTATGATATCACCGCCAACTTGTTTACCAAAAGTTTCAGGATTACCAAAAGCATCTAAATAATCGTCTTGTAACTGAAACGCAATTCCTAAAAATCGCCCAAAATCATAAATAGCCTCTTGATCATCTTCGTTAGCTTCAGCAACAATTGCTCCCATTTTCATAGCGCCACCAACTAAAACAGCCGTCTTATATTCTATCATTTTTAAATACTCTGGGATAGTTACGTCATCACGAGTTTCAAAATCTACATCATATTGCTGGCCTTCACAAACTTCAATTGCAGTTTTGCTAAATAACTTTGCTAAAGCTCTAAAAACTTCTGGTTTATAATTCTCAAACAGTTGATAAGCCATAATCAACATTACATCGCCTGATAATATACCTGTATTAATATCCCATTTTTCATGCACAGTTTCTTTTCCTCTCCGTAAAGGCGCATCATCCATAATATCATCGTGAACCAAAGAAAAATTATGAAATACCTCAATGCTGAGTGCTGCATCTAAAGCTTTATTATAATCCGACCCAAAGCAGTCACATGCCATTAAAGTTAAAACTGGTCGTAGTCGTTTGCCACCAAGCTTCAATATATAATTAACGGGGTCATATAAGTTTTTAGGCTCGCGTTCTTTAATGTAATTTTCTAAATATGTAACAAATGTCTCTTGGTAGTCTTGTAAGTTATTCATAGTACAAAAATACGTCTTCAAC
>CAZBMY010000073.1:0-9738 GCA_964492855.1 uncultured Flavobacteriaceae bacterium | reverse complement strand
TTTGTAATGTTATCTCGTGAAAGCGGGATTTTTTCATTAAATCCCGAATCTTCGTACTAAATAGAATCGAAGTGTGTTTCGGGATATTTTGTATGTACAAAAACGAAGAAAAGATGAGTAAAGTATCATATTATACCGCAGAGGGATTAAAAAAGTTAAGAGAAGAGCTTAATCAATTAAAAGACATCGAGCGCCCTAAAGCGTCTCAAGCTATTGCAGAAGCAAGAGATAAAGGTGATTTAAGTGAGAATGCAGAATATGATGCTGCTAAAGAAGCACAGGGTATGTTAGAAATGAAAATTTCTAAAATGGAAGAAACGCTAGCCAATGCACGTGTTATTGATGAGTCTCAACTAGACACGTCTAAGGTTTTAGCCTTATCTATTGTAAAGATCAAAAACCAAGCTAATGGTATGGAAATGACCTACACTTTAGTAGCAGAAAGTGAGGCCGACTTAGCTTCTGGTAAAATTTCTGTAAACTCACCAATAGGAAAAGGGTTATTAGGAAAGTCTGTTGGAGACACTGCTGAGATTAAGGTGCCTAACGGAATTATAAAGTTTGATATTTTAGAAATTTCGAGATAAAAATAGTTTATACTATTATTTTAAAGATTCCTGTTTGCACTTGATAAGCAGGAATCTTTTATATTTACAGAACAAACGATTAATAGTATGCCCTCAATTTTTACTAAAATCATCAACGGAGAAATCCCGTCTTATAAAGTCGCAGAGACCGAAGATTTTTTTGCGTTTTTGGATATTAACCCAAACAGTAAGG
This sequence comes from uncultured Flavobacteriaceae bacterium, assembly GCA_964492855.1. GTDB lineage: Bacteria > Bacteroidota > Bacteroidia > Flavobacteriales > Flavobacteriaceae > Winogradskyella. The sequence continues at coordinate 8,958 of CAZBMY010000073.1, read as the reverse complement.
GTCATACCTTGTGTATTCCTAAAAAAGAAGTCAATAAAATTTTTGATTTAGACGAAGCATCGTACTTGGGATTAATGGCATTTTCACGGCGCGTTGCAAAAGCTATAGAAAAAGTAGTGCCTTGTGAGCGTATTGGCATGTCGGTCATAGGCTTAGAGGTGCCACATGTGCATGTGCATTTAATTCCGCTTCATTCTATGGAAGATGCACGTTTTCAGAATAAAACTAAACTATCTCAAGATGAATTCCAAGCTACAGCAGACGCTATAGCTGCTAATTTTAGCTACTAATTTTTAAGGTAATTTGCATCGTCGTACCTTTATTAATTTCAGACTGTAATACTTTTATTTTACCATCATGGTAATCTTCAATAATTCGCTTAGCGAGTGAAAGCCCTAAACCCCAACCACGTTTTTTTGTAGTAAATCCAGGTTCGAAGACAGTATGCCATTGTCCTTTAGTAATACCTTTTCCTGTATCAGAAATTTGAATTAAAACCTGATTATTATTCTCAATAAGTCTTAGAGACAATTTGCCTTTTCCTTTCATGGCATCAATGGCATTTTTTACCAGATTTTCAATCGTCCAACCAAAAAGTTGTTGATTGAGTTTTACATTAATTTGTTTTTCAGGAATTTCAATATTAAAGTCAATTAATTTTGAGGTTCTAGATTGTAAATAGGCAAAAGATTCCCTAGTTTCAGAAACGATGTCTTCAGTTTTTAATTCAGGGATTGAGCCAATTTTACTGAAACGTTCGGTTATAGTTTTTAAACGGTCAACATCTTTTTCCATTTCTAAAATATAATCCGGATTTACATTTTCAGTTTTTAAAATTTCTGTCCAACCAATTAAAGAGGATAAAGGTGTGCCGATTTGGTGGGCAGTTTCTTTGGCCATACCAGTCCATAGTTTGTTTTGTTCAGCAACTTTAGAACTGCGATAAAAGAAATAAACGACGCCCGCGAATAGTATAATAATTAAAAGTAAAGCAAGTGGATAATACTTAAGATTATTTAGTAGCGGTGAATTGCCGTAGTATAATGTTTGTTCTAAATCTTCCAATATCAGAGGCTTATTGTCTTTTTTAAATCTAAATAATAATTGTTCTTTATTAGCTTCAACATAAATGTTATCAATACTGTCGTTATATGTTTTAGATAATTCATTAATCTCTTCTAACCTCGGTTCCTTAGCATAGATATTACGATGGGTATAGATAGTACTATCAGAATTAACCAATATCATTGGTGCAGTTATATTTGTGTTTAGTACAATATAATCAACGACTTCATTTATTTTTATGTCCTCTCCAGAATTGGTAAGCGTGGTAATATAATCAGTGTAAGCAATAGTCCAACTTTCCATTTTTATACGCTCCTCAGATTTAAAATGCTGAAAAAACACATAGGTATTCCAGAGTATGAGAGATACAATAACAAAGGATGAAATGATAATAATCCAACGGATTATATTTCTATTAAGAAATAAGCGCATTTATTTAGATAGTTAATGGTTCTAAATATAATGTAATTCTGTAAAATTTATTGCTTATGTGGTTTTTCAAATATGGTTATCTTTGATGAAACTTATTTTTTAATGATTTCTTACTCACCTAAAGACCTTTCTACTTCAAAATTACACAGTTATTTGCTAAGTGCAGTAGCTCCACGGCCAATTGCTTTTGCAAGTACAATTGACGCGGAAGGAAATCCAAATTTGGCACCATTTAGTTTTTTTAATGTGTTTAGTGCCAATCCACCGATTTTAATTTTTTCACCGGCAAGACGCGTTAGAGATAATAGCACAAAGCATACTTTAGAAAATACGGAAGCAACAAAAGAAGTAGTTATCAATACTGTAAATTATGGTATTGTACAGCAAATGTCTTTGAGCAGTACAGAATATCCTGAAGGTGTTAATGAGTTTGAAAAAGCAGGCTTAACGATGCTCAAATCAGATGAGGTAAAGCCGTTTAGAGTTGCAGAATCTCCAATACAAATTGAATGTAAAGTAAACGAGATCGTAAAACTTGGAACAGAAGGTGGTGCAGGAAATTTAATTATTTGCGAAGTGCTTAAAATTCATATGAGCGAAACTATTTTAGAAGAAAATGGAAGTGTAAATCAAGAAAAATTAGATTTAGTAGCGCGTGCAGGTGGTAGTTATTACAGTAGAGCTAAGAATGGTTTTTTTGAAATCCCTAAACCACTAAGTACTTTAGGTATAGGTGTGGATAGTTTGCCAGAACATGTTAGAAATAGTTCGGTTTTAACAGGAAATGATTTAGGTATGTTGGCTAATGTAGAGAAATTACCATCAAAAGAAGATGTTATTTCATTTATAAAAGGTCATTCCGAATTAGCTTCTGTTTCAGAAAACGAAAAACATAAAAAAGCACAAAATTATTTAAGCTTTGGAGATGTGAATTCTGCTTGGAAGTTATTACTTTCGTAACCTAATAATTTAATTAAGAAATACATAATTACAGATCATGGAAGTACAAGGAAGAATTAAGGTGATAGGCGATACTCAAACCTTTGGTAGCAATGGTTTTAGAAAACGCGAACTTGTAGTAACTACAGAAGAACAATATCCGCAACACATTATGGTAGAGTTTGTACAAGACAAAACAGACTTATTAAACAACTACCAAGTAGGACAGCAAGTAAAAGTAAATATTAATTTAAGAGGTCGTGAGTGGACAAATCCACAAGGCGAAGTAAAGTATTTTAACTCTATCCAAGGATGGCGTATTGAAGCTTTACAGTCTGAAGCTGCACCAACTGATATGCCACCTGTACCTCCTACAGCTGCTTTTGAACCAGCTACAGATTTAAATACAGAAGACCATGATGATTTGCCGTTTTAATATTAACGGATAAATGGCATAAAAGTTTTCTCGATAATAAACTTTAAAATACAATTAACAAGAGCTCCGAATTTTCGGAGCTCTTGTTTTTATTTGCCTTTTACGATTCTAAATGAATTAAAAAATAATAGATATAAAATTTATTATATAAAAATCATTTTAGATTATAAGAAAAAGACTACTTTAATAAAAAATATATAACCTTAATGCTTTTAAGCAAAATCTCATTTTATTTAATCCTTAGAGAGTGTTTTTTTTAAACGATAAAATAGAATTTCCTAATGTTTCAGAAGCCTCTTTTGAAGGTTTATTAGCGGTAGGTGGAGATTTGTCATCACAAAGACTTATTCACGCTTATTCAACAGGCATATTCCCTTGGTTTGAAGATGAAGAGCCTATCTTATGGTGGTCGCCAGACCCTCGCTTTGTTATTTTTCCTAAAGACTTAAAAATATCTAAAAGCATGGCTCAACTTTTTAAAAAGAAAGCATTTAGAGTCACTAAGAATAAAGATTTTGAAGCAGTTATTCGTAATTGTGCTGACGCTGTACGTCATGACCAAGACGGAACTTGGATTACCGAGAATATGATTGAAGCCTATATTAAATTACATACATTAGGTTACGCGGTCTCTGTTGAAGTTTGGCAAGGTAAAACATTGGTCGGCGGACTTTACGGTATAGATATGGGTAATAAAATGTTTTGTGGGGAGTCTATGTTTACTAAGGTTAGTAACGCCAGTAAATATGGATTTATTGAGTTTATACAATCCTCTGAATATGATATAATTGACTGTCAATTACATACAAAACATCTAGAAAGTCTAGGAGGAAAGCATATTCTCAGAACTGAGTTTTTAAAATATTTATAGTTTTAAAATGACAGAAGTTAATATAAATAGACGCTGCTCTGTATTAATATTAAAAGCTTCAAATCGATATTCTAGTCCAGTCTGAAGTTTCAAAGACTCATCAACTAACCAACCTATTTGTGCTGTAATCCTATAATCTATTTCTGGTGTTGTATACTTACTTACACTTAATAAAGCTTCCGTTGTAGTCACTAAATAACGTTCTCCAACATCTAGTTTCTCACCATTGAGTGGAAAATCTAAAGCAAACCGATAACGAGAGCGTAGAATCGTTAGGTGTTCTAAAATGCGTTGTTCAAACCTAAATCGATGACCAAATCGTAACGCTAGACGCTTCTTAGTATAATTATATTGCTGAGTGAAACGTAATTCGTTACTGCCGCCATCAAAACCCTCTCTAAAACGATATTGTACTCCTAAGCTTAAACTTTTATTGTAAGCTATATTATATGTCGAAAAATGAACGATATCAATTTGTCTGTTTTTAAACGTAAATTCTGAATCTTTATATAAAAAGTATCGATTTCTAGCTGAAAAATTAACACGATAGTTGTCAGAAACACTATGATTTAAAGCGAAACTAGTTTCTCCTAAAGATTCAAAATCCTCTTGGCTGAAGCCTTTAGTGAAGAATAGAAATATGCAAATACAACAACTACTAATTTTCAAATAAGACATGACTATAGTTAGGTTGTTTAAGTATTCTAAAGTCTATAAATTCGCCATCTTGGTTAAAGGTGAATTCTTTGATGTTTCGTTTTGAAGCTTTAGTTGCTTCAATGACGATCTCATAATTTATCTCAGTATCTATGGATTTATCTAAAACTTTGTTGATAAACCTATTTGTTGTAAATGCATCAGAAAAAACAAATTGTTGTTGTGTTTTTATAATTTTTGCTTTTTCGTAATTGCTATCAAAATAGGTTATAATTTGATGCTTCACTTTAGGTTTTAACTGCTTAATTTCACATATAACCTCAATATCTTCAATAGTACCAAGAGTGTCAAATTCTATACTGTAGTGTTCTTTTTTGTATTTAAATTTTATTTCGAAACTTTGACGCCTACCGTCCGTTTCTTTATAGAATTTAAGACGTTTTATAGTTTGAGGTAAATATTCTAATGCGTCTTTAGCTGAGTTTGGGAGTTCATTTATTTTAATTCGTTCTTCATGCTCATCTTTAACTTGAGCTATTAGCAGATAGTTCCCTAAAAAAATAATGATTAGAATTAGGATGTATTTTTTCATTTTAAACGTCATTATATCTATAGCAATTCACTTCATGATCATTAACCATTCCTGTTGCTTGCATATGCGCATAGATTACTGTTGAGCCTACAAATTTAAAACCGCGCTTTTTCAAGTTTTTACTTATAGTATCACTCAAGGCTGTATTTGCTGGAACATCCTTGTAATTTTCAAAAGCGTTCTTAATAGGCTTGTTGTCAACAAAAGCCCAAATATATTTTGAGAACGAACCAAACTCGTTTTGAATCTCTATAAAAGCTTTTGCATTAGAAATTGTAGCATTGATTTTTAATTTATTTCTAATGATTCCAGCATCCAGTAGTAACTCATCTATTTTGTCTTGATTATAATTGGCAATTAATTTATAATCAAAAAAATCAAAAGCTTTTCTAAAGTTTTCACGTTTACGCAAAACAGTAATCCAACTTAATCCTGCCTGAAATGTTTCCAATATTAAGAACTCAAATAACTGGTGGTCGTCATAGATGGGCACACCCCATTCTTTATCATGATATGCCTCATAAAGTGGGTCGCCAACGCACCAACCGCATCTGTGTTTTTCCATAATTGTAAGCTTTTTAATAATTAACTACTAATGTAACAACTGTTGCACAATTTTAAGCAATAGAATTTTAACTTTGTCCTATGGAAACGTTACAAGACACAATGATTAATAATATAATATCTGACGGCTTAAACAATAGCATGAGCTATTTAAAATATACGGAACTAGTTGAGGAATTAACAGCGAAGAATTCTACAACTGGCGCAGAAAAAACAGACGCATTAGCAAACTATACGATGCTGAATAATAGACGTATTAAACGTTGGAATAAAACAGTAAAAGTTTCTGAAGAAGCTAAATCTAAAATCGAAAGCTTTAATAGAAAAATAACTTGGCTAGTTATTACAGAAAGCTGGTGTGGTGATGCAGCTCATATTATGCCTGTAATTAATAAGGTAGCTGAGCTTAATGATAATATAAATTATAGAGTCGTCTTACGAGATGAAAATGATGCGTTAATGAATCAGTTTTTAACCAATGGAGGTAAAGCAATACCAAAATTGATAATGATAGATGATGCAACACAAGATGTCGTTGAGACATTTGGGCCAAGGCCGTCTGTAGCAACACAATTAGTCAACGATTATAAAGCTGAACACGGTAAATTAACTCCAGAATTTAAAGAAGATTTACAGCGCTGGTATAATAAAGATAAAGGACAATCTACTATTGAAGATTTAATCGGACTATTAGATTATTAGTTTTTACCTTTAAAATAAAAGGTAATAGAGCCCAACTGGTCTGCGCGAGATGCGTTGTTAAATCGTACTGATTTTGCATAAGTTATTGCATGATTTGTAAGACATTCGTTACTCGTATTTGAAGCCCCATTGATGTATGCGTCAAAAACATTGCCGTTTTGGTTAACTCTAATATTCACAACGATTTTACCAGACTGTTCACATAGATATCTGGGTGTGTCATAGCTTAACAACCTCCTGTCTTTTAACGAATACGTCAGTGTGCTGCCTCCTGAGGCATGCTCTGCAACACCGTCTTGTTTTTTGCTGAGTAAGTCTTGTAATTTTTTGTAAGATGCATTATCATTTTTAGTCAGTGCATATGCTTTATTTGTACTTATGTTTGAGGCGCTTTCAGATTCAGTATTATCTTCAGATTTATTCTTTTCTATTTGTTCTATAGTTTTTTCAAAATCATCAGCGCTTACAGTTTTGAAGTTTTTCATAAGTTCTTTAAATTCTTCATCTTCATTAAAGGCTTTATTAGTAGTAGGCGATTTTAATGTTTCAAGTTCTTCTAATTCTTTTTGAATTTCTTCTTCAGTCTTTGGTTCAATCTCATAAACGGTCTCTGCGATTAAATCCGTAGCTTTTTTAAGTTGAATACTAAGTATACCAAATGCTACAATGCCTGTAATAAGGCTAGTAATTATAATGGCTTTATGTTTTCCTAAAAGCTGCATTTAATAGTTTGAGTGCAATAATTGTACCTGATTAATATACGAATATTAGTAATAAAAAGATGTTATTCTGAATCTATCAAAGGGATAGTAGAGATGAAAGCTGCTGGCGTGAGCGCATCTTCGACCTTAAAATCACCAATACGCGTGCGTCTTAAAACAGAAAGATGAGCACCAGAGTTAAGTGCTGCTCCAAAATCATGTGCTAATGAGCGAATGTAAGTGCCTTTACTACAAACAACTCTAAACTCTAAAATAGTACCATTAATTTTTGTGATTTCAAATTCTGAAATTTCAACTTGTCGTGATTTAATTTCAACAGATTCTCCAGCTCTTGCAAACTCATATAGTCGTTTGCCTTCCTTTTTAATAGCAGAAAAAATTGGAGGAAATTGATCAATAACACCTGTAAATTGTTTTGTTGTTTCGTGGATTAAATCTTCAGTAATATGTTCTGTAGAAAACGTCTTATTGATTTCCGTTTCTAAATCATAAGACGGCGTAGTACTTCCTAAAACAAAAGCACCTGTATATTCTTTTTCTTGACCTTGAAAGGTGTTAATCTGTTTTGTCATTTTCCCTGTGCAAATCACCAAAAGACCAGTGGCTAATGGATCTAGAGTGCCAGCGTGACCGACTTTTATTTTTTTAATATTATAAGCTTGGCGAATTGCCCAACGTAATTTATTAACTGCTTGGAAAGAGGTCCAAGTCAAAGGCTTATCTATGAGTAAAACTTGTCCGTTTTTAAAATCTTCGCCAGTTTTCATATTAGTTATTGAATAATGAAAAACAAATTGCAATAACGCCTACAACAACACAATATAGGGCAAAGTAAGAGAGTTTACTTTTTTTAACCAAAGCAATCATCCAAGTACAGGCAAAAAGTCCTGCAACAAATGCAGCTACAAAACCAATACCAAGGCTAGTAAAATTAGCAGCGTCGTAAGTGAGTTCACCTCCGAGAATATCTTTGGCAATTTTCCCGAAGATTAACGGCACTACCATTAAAAACGAAAAGCGTGCTGCTTTGGTTTTATCATTACCTAACAATACCGAAGTAGAAATCGTAGCGCCAGAACGTGAAATTCCAGGAAGCATAGCTACAGCTTGCGATATGCCAATAACAAAGGCATTACTAAAACTTACTTTTTTCTGGGTGTCCTTGGCTTTATCGGCTAAAAATAAAAGTATAGCTGTTACAATTAGCATACAACCAACTAGTAAAATATTTCCACCAAATAAAGCTTCAAGCTGTTCTTCAAAAAATAAACCAACAATAACGGCAGGAATCATTGAGACAGCAATTTTTGCTGCAAATTGCAAATCATCATTCCATTGAAACTTAAAAATCCCTTTCAATAATGAAATGATATCCTTTCTAAAAACAACAATTGTACTCAAGGCTGTTGCAAAATGAAGTACAACGGTGAATAGTAAACTTTCTTTAGGTACAGAATTATCACCTAAAATAGCTTTACCTAACTCCAGATGTCCACTTGAAGAGACCGGTAAAAATTCAGTTAAACCTTGAATTATTCCCAGTAAAATTGCATCAATTACTTCCATAGGGACAAATATCAACTAACGAATAGCAAATTGCAAATAAGAAATGAAAAATTGAATTTAGTTAATTTATGATTTGGAATTTTTATCCTTGTCAGGATTCAAGAGAATAGCATAAACCTGGATGCCAAATCCTATAAGTACTAATGTTGGTGCTAAACGGATACGTCTCCAATGAAAAATAGATTCGTCAAACACATTGGGGTCATCACTACCGCCACCAGCCATAACAATAAAACCAACAGCAATAAATGCTAAACCGATAAATAACCATTTATAGTTTTTTTTACCGAAAATAAAATTGCCTTTAGTTGTTTGTTTACGTTTTTGTTCGCCCATGGTGTTTCCTGTGAAGACAGGAATCGTTTTAAATTATAATCGAAAGCTTTTAGTGAAATACAAATTCTAAAAACTC
>CAZBMY010000072.1:3702-9795 GCA_964492855.1 uncultured Flavobacteriaceae bacterium | reverse complement strand
GCAAAAATTAAGTCTTCAATATCCAAATCTGAAGGCTCAGTTTTTGTAACTGTTTTTAAATCTTCTTTAGAATCTGTTTTAGCGTCTCTTTCTTGAACTAAAGCCCCATTTAAACATGTTCTTACTGTTGTTCTAGGAAGTTCAATGTTGTTTAGAACTAAAAGGATTCTATTTTTCTTTCCTTTTAAAATGTCTAAAGCTTCATCACTAAAAGAAGGCGCAATAACTACTTCACAGAACAATTTATGGATTTCTTCGGCTGTAGCTTTATCAATTTCTGTATTAGAAATCAAAATGCCTCCAAAAGCAGAAACTGGGTCACCAGCTAGAGCATCAACATAAGCTTGGTGTATTGAGTTTCGCTGTGCAAAACCACAAGCATTATTATGTTTTAAAATGGCGAAAGTTGGCGCTTCATTTTTAAACTCTAAAATTAAATTTACAGCGGCATCAACATCTAGAAGGTTATTGTAGCTTAACTCTTTACCATGAAGTTTAGTAAATATAGCATCAAAATCACCAAAGAAAAAACCTTTCTGATGAGGGTTTTCCCCATAGCGTAAGACTTTGCCTTTAGTTTCGCTGATTTTTAAAGAAGCTATCTCATGATTCTTGTTAAAATAGTTGAAAATTGCCGAGTCGTAATGTGATGATATATTAAATGCTTTTGCAGCAAAACCTTTTCTATCGTCTTCTGAAGTTTCACCATTTTTAGAATTTAATAAGGCTAAAAATTCTGAATAATCATTAACAGAAGAAACACAAATAACATCTGCGTAATTTTTAGCAGCAGCTCTTATTAATGAGATGCCGCCGATATCAATTTTTTCTATGATATCTTGATTACTCGCTCCTGAAGCTACAGTGTTTTCAAATGGATATAAATCAACTATTACCAAGTCTATTTGAGGGATTTCAAATTCCTTTAATTCAGCAACATCACCATCATGATTTTGACGATTTAAGATGCCTCCAAAAACTTTAGGGTGTAATGTCTTTACACGGCCTCCTAGTATTGAAGGATAGGAGGTTACATCTTCAACAGGAATCACGTTGATGCCAAGGTCTTTAATGAATTTTTCGGTACCACCAGTAGAATAGATAGTAACACCAAGGTCATTCAGTTTTCTTACGATTGGTTCTAAGCCATCTTTACTGAAAACAGAAATTAATGCCGATGAAATGGTTTTGTTGCTCATTAGTTGTGTTGTAAATTTTAAAGGCATAAAAATACAGATAACTCAAAAAAGAGAGCTATTAAAAATGTACTTTGTTTAAGTTTTTTGTAACATTAAATTGTTAAAAACGTCATACCTTTAATCCATCTAAATAATAAAGATTAATGTTAGTTTATTTACGCCTTTTTAAAGAAAGTTTTTCTTTTGCTTTTAATGCCTTACGTAATAATAAACTACGTACATTTTTATCACTCTTAGGCGTGACCATTGGTATCTTTTCTATCATCGCCGTTCTTGCTGCTGTTGATTCCTTAGATAAAAATATAAAGTCTCAGTTAAGTGCCTTAGATAGTAATACCATGTATTTAGCTAGTTTTTCTTTTGGCCCTACTGATGTGCCTAGATGGAAAAGAGCACAATTTGATAAGGTAAATTATAATGAGTATAATTATTTAAAAGACAATCTCTCTGGTGCAGAGCATGTGGCATATCAACTATTTGTTCGTCAAGAAAGTGTACGTTACGAGTCGGAAGTAGTTAGTAATGTAAATACGGTTGTTGTCTCTCATGAATTTGCAGATATTCAAACATTAGAATTTTCAGAGGGGCGTTTTTATAATGAATCAGAATCTAATTCTGGTAAGCCAGTAGTAGTTATTGGAGACGAAATTGCAAATTCACTCTTTGGAGAATTAGAACCTATAGGTAAACGTATTAGACTCTATGGGCAAAAATTCACAGTTATTGGCGTGGTTAAAAAAGAAGGCTCAGGACTATTTGGTGAAAGTAATGATGTTTCCATCTTTTTACCTGCTAATTTTGTAAGAAACCGTTATGGCGATAATAATAGAAACATAAGTAATATAGTTATCATAAAACCTAAATCAAATGCTGATATTGATGAGCTTAAGGCTGAAGTCACCCAAATTATGCGTAATCGACGAGGCTTAAAACCTACAGAGATTGACACCTTTTTTATTAGTGTGATTTCGGGGTTAAAAGCAGCTATTGATGGTATTATTGGTAGTATGAATTTAATTGGTTGGATAATAAGTCTATTCTCTTTACTCGTCGGTGGATTTGGTATTGCTAATATTATGTTTGTCAGTGTGAAGGAGCGAACTAATCTTATAGGTATACAAAAATCATTAGGAGCAAAAAACAGATTTATCTTATTTCAGTTTTTGTTTGAAGCAGTTATTTTAGCTGTAGTTGGTGGTTTAGTAGGGCTTTTAATGGTGTGGTTAGGTACGCTAGTTGCAGATAGCTTAGCAACAGATTTTGACTTTGTATTGTCACCAAAAAACATGTTTATTGGTTTTACAATTTCTTCAATTATAGGATTGATTTCAGGCGTTATACCAGCAAGGCGGGCTTCTAAACTAGACCCTGTTGAGGCAATTAGAACGGGAATGTAGATTTGCCAAACACTAATATTTAGGACTAAAAGAATTCCAAAAGTATAACAGAATATAAGTCGTTATATTTTTGGATTTTTTTTTAATTCAGAATTTAAGCAATCAACAGAGCAACTTCTTTACATACAAACTCTAAAAAACGTTCGTCGGCTTCGGTAAATGGGTCAGCTGTGTTAGAGTCTATATCTATTTGACCAATATTTTCTCCATTAACAAAGATAGGTACTACAATTTCCGCTTTTACAGTAATACTACATGCAATATAGTTGTCTTGAGCTTTTACATCTGGTACTACAAAGTTTTGATTACTTACGGCCACTTGTCCGCAAATTCCCTTACCAAACGGAATAATGGTATGGTCAGTAGGTTCTCCAACATATGGCCCGAGTTTTAACTCATGCTTGTCACCATTTTTAAAATAGAATCCGACCCAGTTGTAGTAGGTGACATGCTCTTCAAGTAGTTCGCAAATTTTTAAAAGTCTATCGTCAACGCTTAAGTTATCGTTAGAGGTAATGTTGGTTATATGTGGTTTTAAATCGTTAAAAGTCATTATCAATAAAATTTTGGTAAAAATATCTAAAAACTGCTAGTTTCAAATCCGAATTATATAATTTTAACTGCATAATAACATAAGTCCTTTTTTGAAATCATTACTTACAAAATATAAGCTAGTCATTCGTTTTATCATCACCTTTGTTTTGGTGTATGGCGTTCTATCTTTTGGGTATAAATTTTATTTAGACTTCTCTGATGGTTCAAAACATTACCCAGACTATTTTACAAACCTTGTTGGTAAACAAACGGAGTCTATTTTAAGTTCATTAGATTACAGAACTAGTATTGTGCCACACTATGACGAACCATCCTTAATGGTGTTTGTTGACCAAAAATATATTGCCAGAATTATAGAAGGTTGTAACGGTATGAGTGTTATTATTATTTTTATAGCCTTTGTTGTTGCCTTTTCTGATACGTTTAAGCGAACCTTCTTGTTTATTCTAGCAGGTAGTGTTTTAATCTACGTCGCTAATCTTATTAGAATTGTATTGCTAACTATTGGATTGAGACATTACCCATGGCGAAGTGAAGTTATGCACGAAGTCATTTTTCCGCTAGCCATATATGGCATGGTCTTTTTGCTTTGGATGTTTTGGGTGAATCATTTTTCGAAAAAAGTAAAATTAAAAAATGCCTAAAACACAATCCTATATTATAGCTTTTGTGCTTTTAGCATTACTAGTTTTAGTAAGAGCTTTTGAAGATGTATTATTTTATGACCCTTATTTGTCGTTTTTCGAAAATGACTACTTATACATAGATAGTCCACGCAGAGAAATTGCAAAATTGGTATTTTTTACATCATTAAGATATGTTGTAAATACACTATTGTCTTTGGGAATCATTTATTGTGCTTTTCAGGATAAGCAGATGATAAAGTTTTCTGCACTTGTATTTGGTTTTGCTTACCTCTGTTTTTTAATTCCGTTTTTATATTTTGTGATAAATCCACGTCAAGAGGATTACTACTTATTTTTTAATGTACGTCGGTTTTTAATTCAACCTTTAATACTTATTTTACTTTTACCTGCACTATATTATTACAAACTAAAGCGTTAATACTTCTATAAATTAAATCGCGACTATTTCTTTTTTAGTAATTTTGTAATGTGAAATATTCAGCATCACATAAGTTATTTTCAACAGCATTAGCTTTATTAGTGCTATTTTCAACATTTTCATTCACTGTTGAGAAGCATTTTTGTGGCAATACTTTGGTTGATGTTGCGGTCTTTTCTGAGGCTAAAGGTTGTGGAATGGAAACAGAATCAATGGCTAAAGTTAAAAAGCCATGTTGTAAAGATACTGTAGACCTTATAGAAGGACAAGATGAACTGCATATAGTATCTTTTGAGGATTTAGAATTCTCAACACAGCTATTTCTTTCGTCATACATACATACTAAGTTTACTTCTTTTTTTGAAAGTTTACCAAAACAAATAATTCCTCATAAAGATTATTCTCCCCCTAATATAATACATGATATTCAGCTCCTTGATGCTGTTTTTTTAATTTGATGTTTGTTCTTTTTATCCTGAAGAATAAGGAACGATTGTGTTCCACAATTATAACATCAAAATAAAATTAATGAAAACATATATTTTTTATTGTGCTATGCTTCTTTTGGGTATATCACATTCTCAAGATCAACTAAAAGGTATAGTTTTAGAATCTGTTGATGACAAAGAAATACCATTGCCAGGCGCAAATGTGTATTGGTTAAACACATCGGTAGGAACAATGACTGATGAAAATGGTGAATTCTCAATTACATACGATACATCATATAAAAAGTTAATCATAAGTTATGTAGGCTTTAAGACGGATACTTTAATGATTGCCTCAAGTAATCCCATTCGTCATGTGTTGCAGTCTACCGCAAATTTAGATCAAGTTACTATTACATCAAGAAAGAAGGCGACTGCAAAGTCATACCTCAAAGCCACTAATACATTTATTGTAAGTAGTGATGAGTTACTTAAAGCAGCTTGCTGTAATTTGTCTGAGAGTTTTGAAACCAATCCGTCTATAGATGTAAATTTTGCGGATGCAGTTTCTGGGACAAGGCAGATAAAGATGCTGGGTCTTACATCGCCATATATTTTAATTGCTACAGAAAATATTCCGGCAATTAGAGGCGCATCTCAAGCTTATGGATTGAGTTTTATTCCTGGGACTTGGGTAGAAAGTATTCAAATCACAAAAGGCGCAGGAAGTGTTATCAATGGTTATGAAAGTATTGCGGGTCAGATTAATGCAGAGTTAGTAAAGCCGTCGACAGATAATCAGTTTTTTGTTAATGCTTATGGAAGCGTCAACGGACGACTAGAATTAAACACACATATAAATCGCAAACTTTCCGATAAGTGGAGTACAGGTTTGTATCTACACGGAAATACGAGAAATCAGAAGTTTGATAAAAACAATGATTCTTTTTTAGATGTGCCATTAAAAGAACAGATTAATATTATGAATCGTTGGCAGTATACTAATGCTGAAAAAGGTATTGTAAGTTTTATAAATCTAAGATATCTTAATGATAATACGCAGGCAGGTCAAGAAAATTTTAACCCAGATACAGATAGAGGAACTACAAATGCATGGGGGAGTGAGATAAATACAGAACGTTTTGAAATTACTACAAAGTTAGGGTTTGTAAACCCTGAGTTGCCTTGGCAAAGTTTAGGGGTTCAAACGGCATATAGTCATCACAATCAAGAGTCTTATTTTGGATTGAATACTTATAATATTCAGCATAATAGTTTTTATTCAAATTTAGTTTACAATAGTATAATTACAGACTCTAGACATAAGGTTAAAACAGGATTAAGTTTTACCTTAGACGATTATGATGAAGAGGTAAATGCGAATAATTTTCAACGCATAGAAAATTCATTCGGAGCATTTTTTGAATATGCCTACGATGATTTAGAAAA
>CAZBMY010000072.1:0-3602 GCA_964492855.1 uncultured Flavobacteriaceae bacterium | reverse complement strand
TTTGATTATTACCGTACCGATTTTGAAAATCAAGTAGTTGTCGATTGGGAGAACCCATTTGAAATTAACTTTTATAATTTAGAAGGAAAGAGCTTTGCAAATAGTTTTCAGGTAGAAGTAAACTATAACGTATTTGATAATTTTGATTTGAGAACCGCTTATAAATTCTATGATGTGCAAACAGATTATAATTCTGGTCGGTTTCAAAGACCTTTGACACCTAGGCATCGCGTATTTGCAAATATAGCTTATGAAACCAATGCTAAGGATAATAGTAGTCAATGGAAGTTTGACGCTACATATAATTGGTTAAGTGAACAGCGTTTTCCGAATACAAGTTTAAGTGCTCCAGAATTTCAATTAGATGAATTTTCGCCAACTGTTGGTACACTAAATTTGCAAGTCACTAAAGTGTTTTCTCCTAAGTTCGAAGTTTATGTTGGAGGAGAAAATGTTACTAATGTTAGGCAGCCAGATCCAATTATTAGTGCTAATAACCCTTTTGGTTCAAATTTTGATACTAATTTTGTATACGGTCCGATTTTTGGAAGTATGTACTATGCAGGATTGCGATTTAAAATTAAATAATTAGTTAAAACATAAATAATAAATAAAATACGATAATGAAAAATATAGTAACAATGATGTTTATGCTGGTAGGTTTATTAGCATTTTCCCAAAATAAGAATGCAAAAAAATCTATTGAAGTAGATGGTGTTTGCATGATGTGTAAAGAGCGTATCGAAAAAGCAGCAGTTCGAACAAAAGGCGTAAAGTCTGCTATATGGAATGTAAAAACACATGAGTTAAGATTAATTTTTGACGAAGGAAAGACTAACCTAGAAACAATTTCTAAAAATTTAGCTGCGGTTGGTCACGACACTAAATTGATTAAAGCAACAGATAAAGCATATAAATCTGTGAATCCTTGCTGTAAGTATAGAGACGAAGATGTGGTAAAAGCACATAATTAAATTTTAAAGTTATTAGTAAAGCCAGAATTAAAGTTCTGGCTTTTTTTATAAGTTGATTTTTATCTTTTCACTGATTTGTATTACCTTAAGCTTTCAAATTCTAAATCATTATCATGAAGCCAATTTATTACCAACTAATTGCCCTATTGCTTTGTTTGTATTCCTGTTCAAACGAAACAAAAGAAGAAGCAAGTATGCTTATATATGGTGGTACCATTTATACTGTTAATGATAGTCAGCCAAATGTAGAAGCGGTTGCTATTAAAGACAATACTATTCTTTTTGCAGGCACATTAAAAGAGGCAGAAAAATATAAAGGAGAAAACACTAAAACTTTAGATTTAGAAGGAAAGACTATGACACCAGGTCTTATTGAAGGTCACGGACACTTTATGGGACTAGGTTATAACGAGCTGAGCTTAGATTTGTTAAAGACCACAAGTTACCAATCTATTATTGATGCTGTAGAAGAACGTGTTAAAACAGCAAAGCCAGGCGAATGGATTACAGGGCGCGGTTGGCACCAAAGTAAATGGGATTCTCTACCTGAAAACTTGGTAAAAGGCTTTCAGACACATTTTAGGTTAAGTGAAGTGTCTCCAGATAACCCAGTATATTTAAGGCATGCAAGCGGGCATGCAGGATTTGCAAATGCAAAAGCTATGGAAATGGCAGGTTTGTCTGTAGTGACTAACGAAGGTCTAACCGAGTTTGAATTAGAAGGAGGCGAAATTATTGTAGATGAAGCAGGACGACCAACAGGTGTTTTTAATGAACGTGCTCAAACAATCATTACAAAGTTAATCCCTGAAAACACTCCAGAAACAGACAAGCAAGCTTTTGATTTAGCAGTAAAAGCTAGTCATAGAAATGGTATTACAAGTTTTCATGATGCTGGGATTCCGAGAGGAACAATAGCGCTTTTTAATGAAATGAAAGCGAAAGGAAAAATGGATGTACGTATATATGCCATGCTAACGGGCTGGGATAAAGAACTCCTTAATGAATGGTATAAAAAGGGTATTATGGTCGATCCAGGTCATAAATTTACAATTAGGTCGGTTAAATTAAATTGTGATGGTGCTTTAGGGTCTCGAGGTGCTTGGCTCTTAGAATCGTATTCGGATCGTCCAAATCATTTTGGACACGAAACACTGCCTATGGAGTTTGTAAAAGAAACCGCTTATAATGGATTGCGTAATGGGTTTCAAGTTTGTGCTCATGCTATTGGTGATAGAGCTAATAGAGAGATTCTAGACCGTTATGAAATGGCTCTTAACGATGTGAAAGATAAGACAGATGACCATAGATTTAGAATAGAGCACGCTCAACATTTACACCCTGATGATATTCCACGTTTTGCTGAATTAAATGTGATTCCGGCAATGCAAGCAGTTCATATGTCTTCAGATCGACCATGGGCAATTGATCGTTTGGGTGAAAAACGAATTAAAGAAGGTGCTTACATGTGGCAAGATTTATTGCAGAGCGGTGTGCCAATTGTAAATGGAACAGATGTGCCAGTGGAGCCTATTAACCCTATCGCCAGTTTTTATGCGAGTATTAGTAGAAAAACACTCAAAGGAATGCCAGAAGGTGGTTATGAGCCAGAGCAGAAAATGACTAGACCTCAAGCATTAAAATCGTATACTTTAGATGCTGCCTATGGTGCTTTTGAAGAAGATATAAAAGGCTCGATAGAAGTAGGGAAATTAGCAGATTTTACTATTTATAATAAAGATTTAATGACTGTACCTGAGGATGAGGTTTTAAGTACAAAAGTTGTAATGACAATTTTTGATGGTAAGGTTGTTTTCGAAGAAGAATAAGATTAGATATTAAAATATAGTTTATAAAAAAGCCCTTGACTGTAATCAAGGGCTTTTTAGTTTTTATGATATAATCACTCTTATTTATCCTGAGATATTTGTTTATGGCGACTTGCCATTACATCATACCAGGCATTCCACCACCGCCCATTGGAGGCATAGCAGGAGTATCTTCTTTAATATCTACTAAAGCACACTCAGTAGTCAGAATCATACCAGCTACAGAAGCTGCATTTTCTAATGCAATACGTGTTACTTTCTTAGGGTCAATAATACCAGCCTTAAGCATATCTACATACTCATCTGACTTGGCGTTGTAACCAAAATCTTTTTTGCCTTCGAGTACTTTATTGATGACTACAGAACCTTCACCACCAGCATTTTCTACAATGGTGCGTAATGGTGCTTCAATAGCGCGGTTTACAATTTGCACACCAGTAGTTTCATCTAAGTTTTCTGTTTCTAATTTTTGTAATGTTTTCTTAGCTCTCACTAAAGCAACACCTCCACCAGCAACAATACCTTCTTCTACAGCAGCTCTTGTGGCATGTAACGCATCATCAACACGGTCTTTCTTCTCTTTCATTTCAACTTCAGAAGCAGCACCGACATATAATACGGCAACACCACCAGCAAGCTTAGCCAAACGCTCTTGCAATTTCTCACGGTCATAATCAGACGTGGTTGTTTCAATCTGGGCTTTAATTTGGTTAACACGCGCTTTAATATCAGCTGCTTTTCCAGAACCGTTTACAATTGTTGTATTGTCTTTGTCGATAGTAACTGTTTCAGCAGTACC
>CAZBMY010000071.1:0-9886 GCA_964492855.1 uncultured Flavobacteriaceae bacterium | reverse complement strand
CAAATGTAAGTTGTTAAATATTATTAACAAAGACAAATATATAAAAATATTGATATAAAGCCTTTAAATCAGGCTATTCTAAAGAATTTATATAATTTCTAATCGTTTTCCGACTTCAGTAAATGCTTCAATTGCTTTATCTAAATGCTCTTTTTTGTGAGCAGCAGAAAGCTGTACGCGAATTCTTGCTTTTTCTTTTGGGACCACAGGGAAGAAGAACCCAATAACATAGATACCCATTTCAAGTAACATGTTTGACATGTTTTGAGACAGTTTAGCATCGTATAGCATTACTGGTACAATAGCCGAATCTCCATCAATAATATCAAACCCAGCTTTTTTCATACCATCTTTGAAGTAATTTGTATTCCATTCAAGCTTATCACGTAAGGATGTATCTCCTTTAAGCATTTCAAGAACTTTTATAGAAGCGCCAACAATAGCAGGTGCTAAAGAGTTTGAAAATAAATAGGGTCTAGAGCGTTGTCTTAATATTTCAATAATTTCTTTTTTAGCAGTTGTATAACCACCCATAGCACCACCCATAGCTTTTCCCAATGTCCCTGTGATGATGTCTACACGACCTAAAACACCTTTTTCTTCAAGTGTTCCAATACCTGTTTCTCCAATGAATCCTGTAGCATGACACTCATCAATCATTACCATGGCGTCATATTTATCTGCTAAATCACAAATTTTATCCAAAGGAGCAACAAGACCATCCATTGAGAATACTCCATCAGTAACTATAATTTTATGTCTTGCTCCATTTTTATTAGCCTCTATTAATTGTGTTTCTAAATCAGCCATATCATTATTTTGATAGCGGTAACGCGCCGCCTTACACAACCTTACGCCGTCAATAATAGAGGCGTGATTTAATGAGTCAGATATTATAGCATCTTCTTTTCCTAGTAAAGGTTCAAAAACACCACCATTTGCATCGAATGCTGCAGCATATAATATAGTGTCTTCAGTACCATAGAAATCTGCAATCTTTTGTTCTAGCTCTTTGTGAATATCTTGCGTTCCACAAATAAAACGTACAGAAGACATGCCAAAACCATGGGTGTCCATAGTGTCTTTTGCAGCTTGTACAACTTCTGGATGTGATGAAAGTCCTAAATAGTTATTAGCGCAAAAATTTAAAACGCTTTGACCTGTACTCAAGGTTATTTCTGGACCTTGAGCAGATGTGATGATACGTTCTTCCTTAAAGAGACCAGCTTCTTTAATATTTTCAATTTCTTTATTAAGGTGTTCTTTTATTGCTCCGTACATTTTGTTTTATTTGATTTTGAGTTCAGCAAAGTTACTATTTAACTTCAATAATAGTTATTGGTTCGTTGGTATAAATAAGCAATTTTTTTTCAACATTATAAGTCATCTCAGATAAAGCCTTAGCGTAAGCATTAAGTTGTGTAGCGTGTTTTTTATCTTCAGAACCTGTCTTGTAATCCATGATAATCATAGTGTTTTCTTTTACAGCTAAGCGATCTGGTCTAAGAAACTCTCCGTTTTTAGAAATAATATCTTTTTCATTGAAAATAGTATAATCGTCAGTAAAGTAGACTGAAAGCTTCTCGTGATTTGTTATAGAAATAACTTTAGCTTTAAGAGTTTTAGCATCATGACTTGAAATATGACCTTCATTAATTACAGATTGTATAGCAAAATCAATATCATGAATAGTTTTTATTCTGGACATGATTAAATGTATAAGATTTCCGTAATTGATGGCTTTTTCTTGTTCGGTATCCCATAATGAGCTTGAGCTTGTTATAATTTTTAAGTTATGAGATTCTTTAGAAGAAGATATAAATTCGTACTGCTCTTCAATAGTTTCATTTAATTTTTCTGAACTTGATTTTGAAGGCTTTCCAAATTCAAATTCGATTTTATGGTCTTCCCAAAGGTTACAATTCTGTATATAATTAATTAATAGCCCAGCAAAGGTTTTTTCGTTAACAACTCCTTTGGAGTTAATATCTTTTTTTGAAATAATGTATAGTCGCTCAATCGCTCTTGTTAATGTAACATAAAGAAGGTTGATGCTGTCTAACTCTAATTCTGATTGATGATTATGATAAATAGCCTCTCCGATAGCGCCAAAATTCTGAAACTCTTTTGAATAGTTAATCAAAGCACTCTCAAATCCTGAATACGTTTCTTTTTCTAGAGGAAACCATTCTTTGGGTTCTAACTCTCTATAGATATCTAAATCTGCAAAAGGATAAATAACTACAGGAAACTCTAAGCCTTTTGATTTATGAATGGTCATAACGGAAACAGCATTCAAATTACTAGGCATTGCAATGCTTAATACTTCCTTTTTAGTTTCAAAATACTCTAAGAATTCTAAAATATCTGAGGATTGTTTCTGGCTAAAGTCAAAAATAATATCTAAGAAAAATTGTACGTAAGCATCGGGAGCCTCTTTACATAGTTTAAAATTACGTACTAGAGTTTCTGCAATCTCATAAATTGGCATCTGTAAGAGTGTCGTAAAATCTAATACAACGCCTAAGGTTTTAAACGAAGCAAATACATCTTCTGCTGACAAGTCTACATGTGATATAAAAAACTCGTGTTTATCTTCTATTTCAAAAAACTCCGAAACTTTATAAAGTAACTCAAGCTTTAGTTTTTTGTCTTCAGGATTAACCAAAAGCCACATGGCTAGGCTGAGTAGTTTTACTTTAGGTGAATTGTTTATAAGCAAGGTTTCTGAAGAAACAATAGTTATATTTTGGCTTACTAAATAATTAGAAACAGCAATCCCTTCTTTTCGTTTTCTCACTAAAACACAGATGTCTTTTAATAGATAACCACTTTCTAAGCAAGACTGAATTGTTTCATATACTTTTTCAACATAGGTTTTTGTTCGAGACTCAGAATCATCAAATTCTAAGAAAGAAAGATTTACGTAACCACTATCATTTTTAATTAGGTTTTGCTCAGCTCCTTCATATAACTGAGCATAATTTTCATTAGTAAAAAACTGATTAGAAATAAATTTAAACAATGAATTATTAAAATCTACTATGGCTTTGTGACTACGGAAATTGTTTTCCAAGTTTTTAACATGAGCTTCAATTTGAAAAGGGTTTGTTTTCTTTTGAAATAAATCTATAAATTGTTCTGCATCACCACCTCGCCAACGATAGATAGATTGTTTGGCATCGCCAACTAACATAGCAGAACCAAGATTTGATGAAAGTGCATTATCCATAAGTGGAATGAGATTTTGCCATTGCATTGAAGACGTGTCTTGGAATTCGTCAATAAAATAATGTCTAAATTTTTCTCCCAAACGCTCATAAATAAAAGGTGTAGGCTGGTCTTTTATTTCTTTACTAATAAGTGTATTAAATTCAGAAATAAGTATTTTATTTTCTTCCTCTTTAAGATTTCTTAATTCTTTTTGAAGCGCATTAATAACCGAGAGCGGCGTAATGTTTTTGTATATGGCTTTATTGAATTTTAAATCAAAAACCCACTGCTTCGTTTTAGTATAGGAGTCTGCTAATCTGGGCTGAATACTATTTATAGTTTGAGCGATAGTATCGGTTACCCGTTTTGGGTAAAGTATTCTACCTTCAACCAAATCATTTTGCCAATTAGAGTCAAACTTTATATTAAACCTTTGTTCTTTGAGATTTAGAAAATGATTAGGAAGCGATTTTCTGTTAAAATCATCAAACTCTAAACCTGCCTCATCAATAAGTTGTAATACTACTGTTGCTTCTTTGATAATCTGATATTCTAATTCCTTTACCTTTTTAATTAATTCTTTTTTAAGGAGACTAAAATCATTGAGTGTTTTGTCTTTAAGTTGACTGATAAACGGAATGTCATTTTCATTAAGTAATAGTTTACCAATTTTATTAAAGTCGTAACTAATATCCCAACTTTTGTCATCATCAGCTTTTTCAATAGCAAAATCCACTAATGTTTTGGTTAGTGTTTTATCAGTACCAGCTCTAGAAATTAAGTTATCAACGGCTTTGGTTACAAGATAATCTTGGTCTAATTCAACTTGAAAATTAACAGGTAACTTTAAGTCAAAAGCAAAGGTTCTAATAACACGATGTGTAAAGCCATCTATGGTAGAAATATCGAAAGCACCATAATTATGAATGATTTTGTTAAGGACAATCTTAGATTTTTCGTGAAGTTTAGATTGGGAAATATTAAGCTCTTCACAAATATCATCAGCCATCGGATGTAGATTACTCTCATAATCCTCTGCAGAAAATAACTTTAAGACATCAATAATTCTAGTTTTCATCTCGCCAACAGCTTTATTGGTAAAGGTTATTGCCAGAATGTTTTTGAACTGTTCTTGATTTTTTGAAGCTATAAGTAGTTTTATGTAAGACTTTGCTAAGGTGTATGTTTTACCACTTCCAGCAGAGGCGCTGTATATTTCAAAAGTTGAGTTCAACAGATTAATTTTATACCAAAATAGGTAATCTTAATATTTTATTTAGAATTTCTACTAGTCAATATTGTAAATTTGTTAAAATTTAATCACTAACACTTAAAAGTAAAAATATTATGGCTTTTGAATTACCAAAATTAAAATATGCTTACGACGCTTTAGAACCGCATATCGATGCGCGTACTATGGAAATACACCATTCTAAGCATCACAACGGATATACGACAAAATTAAATGCAGCAATTGAGGGTACAGATTTAGAAGGAAGTTCTATTGAAGATATCTTAACTAATTTAGATATGTCTAATGGTGGCGTTAGAAATAATGGAGGAGGTTTTTATAACCACTCTCTATTTTGGGATGTCCTAAATCCTGAAGACAGAGGTTACCTTTCTGGAGATTTAAAAGACGCTATTGAGGCAGAATTTGGTTCTAAAGAGGCATTCATAGAAGCATTTAGTAAGGCAGCGGCAACTCAATTTGGTTCTGGTTGGGCTTGGCTATGTGTGCACAAAGGTGGTAAGGTTGAAGTTTGTTCAACACCAAACCAAGACAATCCATTAATGCCAGGTGTTACTTGTGGTGGTACTCCAATATTAGGTTTAGACGTATGGGAACATGCGTATTACTTAAACTACCAAAATAGAAGACCAGACTATATAGATGCTTTCTTCAAAGTTATTAACTGGAATGAGGTTGAAAGACGTTACGCTGAGGCTAAGTAATTAGCGGAAGATTATAAACGTAAAACCCAAGCTGAAAAGCTTGGGTTTTTGTTTTTAAATATTATGAATTCTACCTTTTAGTCTTCTTCTATTAAAATCACTTACTCGAGTTTGGTCTTGTTTGTTGATTATGGTATATACTAATACAGGTATTATAAGAAACCCGCCGACAGCAAATATTACATAATTACTCCTGTTCTCAATCAATATTTGATTTATCAGAATATAAATTAATGGTGTTCCGAAGAAAAATATAAATGCCGCGCAGAATTGCGCTATTTTTGATGGTTTAGCAAATAATTCATCTACATGAAAGGTTGAGTTTTTATCACAGTTTTTACAACATAAATCTATAGATTCTTCATGTGTCATAGCGAATTCAACTCTAGTTCTTGTCGATGTAGAATAAGAAATATCTTCTAAACAGTTTTCACACCTTCCGTAGACTTTCATCATAAATACGAATTATTATAAAATGAAAAAGGGTAAACAGAAGTTCACCCTTTTTGCCCCAAATCTACCATAAACTTAACCTACTTATGTTATGGTAGCAACAAATATAATTTACGGAAGTTAATTATTGTTAAAACTTAGACGAAAAGCTTAAATATCAGTCAAAAAGAACTTTTATATAGGTACCCTCCTGTTTTAGTGATAGTTAAGTTGAAATAAGCAAAAAGAAGAGTATCAAATAGACCTCTTATTCTTGCCAAACTTTAATACGCACGTTCTTTATTACCCTCGAAGAAATTAATGAATGCTTTATTAACAACTCTATTTCCGCCTACAGTAGGATAGTCTCCTGTAAAATACCAATCACCTAAATTTTTTGGACACGCTTTATGTAAATTGGCTACGGGCTGAAATATTATTTTCACTTCGGCATTAACATCGTCGTCACTTAATAGTTCAGAGATCTTATCGGAGATTTGTTCGTCAGAAAAATTATTATAAATCTCTTTTACAACGTTTTTAACGTCTTTATCTTTTAAATCAACTTGTGCTTTGCATTTATGATATACCTTTTCTACAATATCATAATTGTTAGTGTCTTTAAGAAGTTCTAAGGCAGCTCTAAATGCAACAAGACCTTCAAGATTTGCCATATCAATACCATAACAATCAGGATATCTAATTTGTGGCGCAGAGGACACCACAACTATTTTCTTTGGCTGCAAGCGATCCATCATTTTAATGATACTTTTTTTCAAAGTTGTACCTCTTACAATACTATCGTCAATAATAACTAAGTTATCGGTAGGTTTTATCACACCATAGGTTACATCATAGACATGAGCTACCAAGTCATCTCTACTACTATCTTCAGTTATGAAGGTTCTGAGTTTTACATCTTTAATCGCTATTTTTTCAATACGTGGACGTTCGGATAAAATTTCTGTAACATTTTCTGCAGATAATTTCCCACCACCATCAAGAATAGCTTGTGTTTTTCGTTCGTTTAAATGTTCCTCGACCGTATCAATCATTCCAAAAAATGATGTTTCTGCGGTATTCGGAATAAAAGAAAAGACTGAATTTTTGGTATCACCATCAATTGCTTCTAATACTTTAGGCATTAATAAACGACCGAGTTCTTTTCGCTCTTTATATATCTCTGCGTCACTACCTCTAGAAAAATAAATGCGTTCAAAAGAACAAGCCTTTCGCTCTAGGGGTTCTAATATTTGTTTTATAGCAGTTTCACCAGATTTTTTTGTGATGATAGCATGACCTGGCTCTAACTCTTCAACATCATCAAAATCGACATTGAACACGGTTTGAATCACAGGACGTTCTGAAGCTACTACTACAATTTCATCATCTTTATAATAATAAGCTGGACGAATTCCAGCTGGGTCACGCAACACAAAAGAATCACCATGACCAAGTAAACCTGCCATAGCATAACCGCCATCCCAGTTTTTGGCTGCTTTTCTTAAGATTTTAGCAACGTTTAAACGCTCTGCAATAAGTGGAGAACATTCGGCTTTACTATAGCCTTCTTTTTTAAGATTTTTATAAATTTTGGAAACCGCATCATCTAAAAAATGACCAATTTTTTCCATTATAGTAATCGTATCAGCCTTTTCTTTTGGGTGTTGACCAATTTGAACAAGATTATCAAACAACTCAGTAACATTAGTCATATTAAAGTTACCAGCAACGATAAGATTTCTGTGCATCCAGTTATTTTGTCTTAAAAATGGATGAACACTCTCTACACTATTTTTTCCAAATGTACCGTATCGGACATGACCTAGAAGTAATTCGCCCACATAAGGGATATTCTTTTTTTGAGCATCAACGTCGTTTTGGTAGTCAGGATTTTTGGTTAACTCATCATTAATGCGTTCATTAATCTGGGCAAAAATATCTTGTATGGGTTGTTGTGCAATTGAGCGGACACGACTAATATAACGTTCACCTGGTTGAGTGTCTAATTTTATACTAGCAAAGCCAGCACCGTCTTGACCACGATTGTGCTGTTTCTCCATCATGAGATACATTTTATTTACCCCGTAAAATGCACTACCGTATTTTTCTTTGTAGTATTCTAATGGTTTTAAAAGCCTAATTAATGCAATACCGCATTCGTGTTTTAAAGCATCACTCATTGTTGTTGTGAGAGTTTATGTTGTTGTGTTGTTTTCAAAAATACTGAAATAAAAAACGCGCCAAAATTAGGCGCGCTGTTATTTATGTTAATTCGATATCGAATTGTGTTAATTGTTTAAATTGTCTGAGACGTTTTTGAATATCCTCGTCTTTTAAATTCACCATACGTTCAGTTCCGAATTTCTCTACGCAGAACGATGCTAGTGTAGAGCCGTATATAATTGCCTTTTTCATGTTTTCAAAAGAATAGTCTTCTGTCTTAGCAAGGAAACCTGTAAAGCCACCCGCAAAAGTATCTCCAGCACCTGTTGGGTCAAAAACTTCTTCTAATGGTAAAGCGGGAGCATAAAATATATTATCATCATGAAATAATAAAGCACCATGTTCTCCTTTTTTAATAACCACATATTTTGGACCCATTTCATGAATCTTTCGCGCAGCTACAACTAAAGAATATTCACCGGTTAACTGTCTTGCTTCTTCATCATTAATCGTAATAACATCAACATGCTTAATAGTGTTGTGTAAATCTTCTAACGCACAGTCCATCCAAAAATTCATCGTATCAAGTACAACAAGTTTTGGTTTTTTGTTCATTTGGTTAAGTACGCCCATTTGCACAGCAGGATGTAAATTACCTAACATTACGACTTCTGCATCTTTGTAATCCTCAGGGACTACAGGGTTAAAATGTTCTAAAACATTTAGTTCAGTCACTAAAGTATCTCTAGAGTTCATATCATTATGATATTTACCGCTCCAGAAAAACGTCTTACCGTCTTTAACAATTTCTATCCCTGAAACATCAATGTTTCTGTCGGATAATAAATCTAGGTATTCTTGAGGAAAATCACCACCAACAATAGATACTACTGAAGAATCTACATTAAAGTTAGACGCCGCAAGACCAATAAAAGTACCTGCACCTCCTAGGATTTTGTCAGTTTTACCAAAAGGCGTTTCAATAGCGTCAAAAGCTACAGTGCCGACAATAACAAGCTTGCTCATATGAAAAAGTTCAAATTTTGTGCAAATATACAGGGATTAATTGCAAACTCATATTTTTATTGTTTTAAAACTTAACGTCAGAATCTTTAAGTGTTTCCTTTAATTCTGAAAAAGTTTTAAAAGGTCCTTTTATAAGCAAATTATTAATAACAAAAGCGGGTAATGTGCCTTCAGGATTAACAAAAAGCTGCTGTGTTATTTTTGTGGTATTACCATCGGCTTCTAAAAGCCAGTAGCCCATAAGTTTTTTAATTCTAATTGTTTTTTCTTTTTCAGGAATAGCATCTGGCAAACTCTCTAAAATTAATTTGTATTTTAAATCTGAAATTTTTTCTACAGTTAAAAGTGTAATGATATCTCTATCGCGTATAGGCCATGGTAGTGGTTTGTGGGCATAAAACACATGTTGATTATCTGATAGTTGTTTAATGTAATAACTAATACCAGGTTCGCAAGAATCCTCATAATTTGGCGCCGTTAAAAGTTCTGAGACAACATTGTCAATTTTTGTATTTACCACTGTAATTGCTTTGTACTCGTCTAAAGTCTCATCTGCAACGGGTCTGGTATAAATCTTTATACCATTATCATCTTTTTTTAAAGTCCAATTCGTTTGAGCTAGTAAAAGTGTAGACGTAAATAGAAGAAAAATTGAAAATATGTGTTTAAGCATTACAACTAAATATTAAAGAGCATTAGTTGCCAAATCAATTAAAGCATTACAAAGATTTAGTTAAAATTTATTTCCTCCCAAAATCCGCAGGGATTTCTCCCCAAGCTTTAGTCTCCCATTTCACAATTGTTGTGGAGTAATTATTTTCTTTTAGCCATTTTACGGCGCGGTCAACAAGCTCAAAAACAGGTTTATTTTTTTCGCTACGCTTCAGTTTAGTATTGCATGTTTTTTTACGTACCCAACTCATAGCTGTTTTAGAATCGGTATACATAATACGGTCGCTATTGTGTTGTTTTAAAAAAGCCAAACCATGAACTAAGGCTAAAAACTCACCAATATTATTTGTGCCTTCTTCGAAAGGGCCCTGAATAAAAAGCTGCTTTTTGGTTTTAGTGTCCACGCCGCGATATTCCATTT
>CAZBMY010000070.1:7084-9909 GCA_964492855.1 uncultured Flavobacteriaceae bacterium | reverse complement strand
TGTTTTTTTGGTGTTTTTTAGAATTCCACCTAAAATAGAATTCACACCTTTTTTCACATTGTCTTTAGATTCTGTATTGGAAGAATCTGTAGGCATTTTTTTATTTCCTCCTAGGAGACCGCCAAGTAAGTCGTTGATTTTACTTCCGCCTTTGTCTAGTATTTTTTGTTTTTGAATATCGATAAGTTGTTTAGTAAGATTAGATGCAGCACTCGTTAAATCAGTAGTAATGTTTGGTTGGGTAAATGTGCCTCCAATTTTAGCCGTAACAGGGATGCTTATTTTATTGACGTCTAGGTCATTTATTTCACCAATTAATCTATTGACGTCTGAGCCTAAGTATTTTGCTGGGACCTTTAATACGGCACTGTAGCTCATCGTATTTGAAAAGCTATGTGTCCCAGAAATTTCAATAGGAATATCTTTGTAATCTATTGTAAAAGGTTTTACAGAAACTTGACCGTTTTCGAAACTGAGTTTGGTTTTTAAATCTTTTAAGTCCAAATCTTTAAGGTCAATAAAATCTAATTTACCGCTAAGGCTTTTAAGAATTTCACTTTGCGAGGCGGTTAGCCTTGTTGTGAATAATTCCGCTAAGGCATCACCCGAGATAGAGTTTAAATCTGGTGCAAAATCCTTGTCCAAGAATCCATTGAGTTTTATGGTGGAGTTTAATTTTCCTTCTATAACTTTAGCGATTGGAGCTAATGCATTTAATAAATCTAGACCTTTAAACGATTTCGAAATGTCAAATTGTTGCATAGCAAGTTCCATATCAAATTTTGGTTTGACGTCTTTAGTAGAAACATTTCCTGAGATACCTAATTTGCCATCGAACAAATCTGTAGTCATGTCACTAAGGCTTGCATTTTGGTCTTTAATTCTAAGCTTTCCGCTTATGTTTTTTAAATTAAGATTGTCGTAGACTACATTTTGCGCATTAGCAGAAATAGTGCAATCTAAAAAGTCTGGAATTTTTAGCGATTCAGCATCAGATGTTGTTTTATTAGAGCCTTCGGAAGCAGTTTCATCTTTAACCATAAAATCGGAAACCACAAAGTTTTTTGAACTGACTTTAAAATCACCTTGTAATTTTTTATCACTTACTAAGAATCCTAATAGATTATTTATAACTCCAGTAGCATTTATGTCACTTTCACCTGTTAAAGCTTCAAATTTATTTAATGAAACCCTGCCTGGGTTAAAACTTAATTCTGCTGTATTTATTTGAATAGGGTTTACAATATCTTCAGAAGAAAAAATAAAATTTTCTACAGAAACTGTGCCTTTGTTTTTAATGCGTTGGTATGCATTAGTGTCAATAGCATTCTTATCAAAAGATGTATTTAGTTTCCCTTTTATAATGCCACTCAATTGATTTTCTAATTCCACAGGATATGCTTTTGTGATATTAGCCAAATTGAGCACACCATCTAAATTAGCATTTACGAGCATATTGCTGGTGAGATTTTTTATGTGAGCTTCAGATTTAAACACATCTTCATCTACCTTAAAATCTAATTTATTTATATCTATAAAAGTGTCGTCTGTATGTCCTGTTGTGTTTCTTACAGAAGCATTAATTCTAATATTATTGACACCTTTAGGTAAATCAGGATATTTGAAAGAGGCATTTTCAGAACGCAAGTTGATATCTAAAGTCGGAATTGTCTCTTCAGAGATTAGTCCTTTAATGCTGCCAGTCACTGTAAAATCGCCAGTAGTATTTACTTCAGCAATATTTTTGGTGTAGGATTGTGGTATTACAGCAAGAAAATCTTTAAACGAAGACTCAGGGTTTTTAAAATTAATAGCTATGTTTTGACCATCATCAACGAGTTGTATATAGCCTTGAAATTCTAACGGAAGGGCATTAATAAAACCAGTATTGTCTTTAAAGGTGTATTTGTTTTGCTCTAAATCTAAATCAATTAGAGCGTCAAGTTTTATGTTAGTATTGTTTAAGTATTCTGTATTGCCAATAGTAAAGCTGATTCTAGATTCTGTTTTTGTATCTAGTTCTGATAGCCCTCCAGAAAAAATGCCATTACCGCTATGGTTAATTTCTGTGACGTAGAATTTGGTATTACTAGTCTCGTCTATATAGGTAAAAGCACTATTATTAAGTTCGTAATGTTCTATATCAAAGCTGAAACCTTCAGATGGTACTTGAGGTGTATTTGAGTCTTCGTTGTCATTAGATTTTACAATATTGTAATTAACATTTCCAGCTGTATTTGTTTTTAAAGTTAGTAGTAGTTCGTCAGCAATGATTTCATTAATAGTTAAAGGCTCTTCAGAACCGTTTAGTAATTCTCCCATAGGCATCTCAAAAGAAATCGCTTTTGCAGAAGCTAAAGTTTCATTTTCAAAAGGAGTAAGCGTTGTGATTTTTAAATTTTCAATACGTATTTCTGCTTTCGGAAAACTGCTAATAAGACTTAAACTCACATCATCAAAAGTAAGTTTTGCGTCTAGATTTTCATCAGCATAATTCTGAACAATGCTATCAATCTTAGATTCTAAAAAGAACGGTGTAGCAATAAGAATTGTGAGGCATATGAGAAACAGTACACCAAAAATTTTAAATATTTTTTTCATTTCGAAGCAGTTTTGCTTAGTTATAAATAAATACGAAAATTAATTGGAAACAGTCTTTTAAAGTACCAAGTTTATGAAGATTTTATAATTTTGAATGGTTATGAGATAAAATTTATTTCTTCATTAACCTTAAGATTAAATCGTTTTCTGAATAAGCAAACACCAAGATATAGGAATGGTGTATCAAAAAACGCTACTAAGACTTTGAATAAAAATCCGCTAAT
>CAZBMY010000070.1:4904-6984 GCA_964492855.1 uncultured Flavobacteriaceae bacterium | reverse complement strand
GCTGGTACATAATCTGCTACTAAAATAATACCTACTGAAAATAATGAAGCAAAAATACCAGCAATTACAATATCATTTGCACGCTTTTTCCCATAGATTTCGCTGATTAAATCTGTAATTAAAAAAGTTATAGGATAAGGTAAAATACCCACAGAAATCTCAAAAAGTTTAGAGCCAAATATTTCAACATCAAAAGGATGCCAGTAAAAGAATTTTTGAAATATAAGGTTAGAAACAACGAGGGATGTTATAAATAAAGCGCCCAAAAAAAGGTAAATACGTTGCGCTAAGAGTTTGTCTTTTAATTGCATTAAAATCGTTAATAAATAGTTGACGTAAAGATAATCTATTAATATTTCTTTTGGTTAATTTGCTAATTCAATGAAATCTACAAAAACCGTATACATAGCTCTAGGTAGTAATAAGGGCAACAAATTGCAGTATTTGCAATCTGCTGTAGATGCTATTTATAATAAAGTTGGGGCTATAAAAAAGCTGTCTAAAGTTTATAAAACACCAGCATTAGGTTTCGACGCCGATGATTTCTATAATGCATGTATAGTTGTAGAAACAGAACTAAAACCTAAACGGCTACTAAAAATACTTCAAGCTATTGAAAAGGGTTTGGGTAGGGCAAAAAAAACTACATCTGGATTCGAATCTCGAGAAATTGATTTAGATATTTTGTTTTATGCGTCTGAAATTATTGAGGAAAAGCATTTAACCATTCCGCATCCTGAAATTCAAAATAGAAGGTTTGTATTGGAGCCGTTATTGGATATTGTGAAGGATTTTACGCATCCGGTTTTAAATAAAAGTATAGCAACGCTTTTGGAAGAATGTAAAGATGATTCTTCAATAGAACCTATAAATATCTGGCTTAAAAACCCAAGAAAAGCTTATTCTTTTGGAGATTATAATTACATAGCTATCGAAGGAAATATTGGAGCCGGAAAGACAAGTTTAGCGACAAAAATTTCAAAGGAATTTAATGCAAAATTAGTCTTAGAACGTTTTGCAGATAATCCATTTTTGCCAAAATTCTATAAAGAGCCAGAGCGTTACGCTTTTACACTAGAAATGTCTTTTCTGGCAGACCGCTACCAGCAAATTAGTGATGATTTGTCTCAACTCGATTTATTTAAGGATTTTATAGTGAGTGATTACGACGTTAATAAATCGCTCATATTCTCAAAAGTGACATTGCCAGTAGACGAGTTTCGTTTGTATAGAAAGTTGTTTTATCAAGTTTATAAAGACATTGCTAAGCCTGATTTATATGTGTACCTCTATCAGAATACGGAAAGACTACAGAAAAATATAAAAAAGCGTGGACGTAAATATGAAAGCGATATTAAGGACGACTATTTAGAAAAAATTAATTCAGGGTATTTAGAATTCTTGAAATCTCAATCAGATTTGAATGTAAAAATCATTGATATTTCAGATAAAGACTTTGTGAAAAATCGAGAAGACTATTTGTGGATTTTAAATGAAATAAATGATGAAGTACAGAACAGTTGAAAGTGAAGAGGTCCATGTTGTTGGTTTAAAAACTGAAGCTAGTTTTGTGAATATTAGTCAAATAACACCTCAATTAGCAAGGCAGTTTATGCCAAGACTAAACGAAGTGAAAAACAGGAAAGATTTGTTTACACTATCACTTCAAAACTATAGTCATTTTGATTTTAAAAACTTCAACCCAAATGAAACCTTCGAAAAATGGATTGGTGTAGAGGTCACAAATTTAGATACGGTTCCAAAAGATATGCAAACCTTATCTATTGTTTCGGGAAGATATTTAGTTATTGATTTTAAAGGCTCAATTCCTGATTTTATTGAGCTTTGGCAAAAAATTCATTCAAGCTGGTTGCCAAGTTCTGAATTTGAATTAGATAATAGGCCTCATTTTGAACGTTTGCCACAAAGTTACAATCCAATGCAAGCGGTTAATGAAGAAGAAATTTGGATTCCTATAAAGTGATAAGTTTTGTCATTCTGAACTTATTTCAGAATCTCATAAGGTTTATAAAGAGTAAAGCATCGTTGTAATTCTTCCATTATCATTTTCTAAAATCAC
>CAZBMY010000070.1:0-4804 GCA_964492855.1 uncultured Flavobacteriaceae bacterium | reverse complement strand
TTTATAAAGAGTAAAGCATCGTTGTAATTCTTCCATTATCATTTTCTAAAATCACTTCATTAAGCAGCTCTGTTTCTTTTATTTTAAAATTGAAGGGTTCCGCCAATATATCAACACCGCTATGTTGTTTTAACCTAATGCCTTGACTCGCAATTTTATCTTTGTTTGGGACAAAATTACCACTAGGAATATGTTCAGTTAAAATGATGTATTTATAATTCTCAATTTTCTTAAGAATACGCATAATCTCCTTATTAGATAAATGCTGAAGAACTTGTCGTAAAATGAAACAGTCTGCTTTTGGTATGTTATCTTTTGAAATATCTAAACATTGAAACTCTAAATTGGATGCTTTGTAAAGGGTTTTGTTTCTTTCAATTAGCGATTCCACAATATCAATAGCGTAATAGTATTCTGCGTGTTCTAAAAAGTGTTTTCCAATATTAAAATCTCCGCAACCCAAATCGCAAATCGTCAATTTATTTTTATGAGATTTTAAAAAATCAGTAACAGTTTTTACATAAAGACTAACCATCATTGGGTCATGCGAACCAATACCTGAATAGAAATCAAAAGCGCTTCCACCCCAAAGATGTTGCTCGTAAATCTGTTTCATGACAGCTTTTGTGGGCCACGGAGCTTTAAATTTATTTTTCATTATGGGTTAGATTCCTTTTTTTAATACTATTGAGAATTTTATATAAGAAGGCTAAAATAATTGGTGAAATAATAAGTGTGTATATGATATTCCAGTACAATATAGAAGCAGCTGGGCTGCCAATAAATTCCGTTGAACTCCCAGAAAAGTTAAAATTGACATTGCCGGCTATAACATACGCTACAAAAAACCAAAGACAGGCAATAACTAAAAAAAACATAGCCAGTATTCTAATAATCTTAGTAAATGTATGGGTTTGATTTTTATAACCTCGGTTCAGTAGGTAAAAAAATAATTGAATTGAAATTAGACCTAGCCAAACAAGTAAATTTCCTAATGGAATACCAAAGAAGTTATAGGTTAAAACAGAGGATCCAGTTAAAAATAGAATAATAATTACCGTAATTAGACTTACTAATACTAATAAATACTGTTTCATAGTTATTTTATGTTTTTGAGTTTAGAAAAAATATCCCAAATCACCACACCAGCACTTACCGAAATATTTAAAGAATGTTTGGTTCCAAACTGAGGAATTTCCAAAACTATATCACTAGCATCAACCACATTTTGAGCGACACCTTTAACTTCATTTCCAAAAACAAAAGCATATTTATTGTCGGATTCTGGTATAAAGTCATTCAGCATGGTTGCTCGCTCGGCTTGCTCAATAGAACAAATTGTAACACCATTAGTTTTTAATTTTTCAACGATTTCAATCGTACTTTCATGGTATTCCCAATCTACGGTTTCGGTACTTCCTAAAGCTGTTTTACGAATATCATTATGCGGTGGTTGGGCTGTAATCCCACAGAGATAAATTTTTTCAATCAAAAAAGCATCGCTCGTTCTAAATACCGAACCAATGTTGTTTAGGCTTCGGATATTGTCTAAAACTATAATTATAGGCGACTTTTCAGCTTGTTTAAATTCTGAAACATCTAATCGGTCTAATTCGCTATTTTTTAGTTTTCTTTTCATTTTTTTGTTAAAAAAACACCCCTAAAGTCCCCTCTAGGGGACAATTGTCACAAGTTTATTTTTGGATTGTCCCTTAGAGGGGACTTTAGGGGTGTTATCAATTTTATCAACAACTGTAAATAACTTGTGCCTTTTCGGTTTCTATAAACCTTAAATTCTAAGTAAATTAGCAATCTTACATTCCTGTCCCGATTGCTATCGGGATTCGGAACAAAAATACACAAATCTCTTGGCTAAAACCGTAAAAAAGGAAACACCGTTAATGAAGCAATACAATGCCATAAAGGCAAAGTATCCTGATGCTTTATTGTTGTTTAGAGTAGGTGATTTTTACGAAACCTTTGGTAGCGATGCGGTTAAAGCATCAAAAATTTTAGATATTATTTTAACAAAGCGCGGTGCAGGTAGTGAAAGCGAAACCGAATTAGCTGGTTTTCCACACCATTCTCTAAATACGTATTTGCCAAAATTAGTAAGAGCAGGTGAGCGAGTCGCTATTTGCGACCAGTTAGAAGACCCAAAACAAACCAAAAAAATTGTAAAGCGTGGTGTGACTGAGTTAGTAACACCAGGTGTGGCTTTTAATGATGATATTCTGCATTCTAAGTCTAACAACTTTTTGGCTGCTGTTCATTTTGATAAACGACATATAGGCGTTTCGTTTTTAGATATTTCTACAGGTGAATTTTTAACATCTCAAGGAAATGCAGAGTATATTGATAAGTTACTTCAAAATTTTAATCCAAGCGAAGTCTTAATTTCTAAGAAAAGCAGAAAAGAATTTTCAGAGACCTTTGGAGATGATTTTCATACGTTCTATCTAGAAGATTGGGTGTTTCAAGCAGATTATGCAAATGAAACCTTAATCAAGCATTTTAATACCAAGACACTCAAAGGTTTTGGTATCGAAGATTTATACGAAGGTATTATTGCTTCAGGAGTTGTGCTCCATTATTTAAGCGAGACACGACATAACAAGTTAGAGCATATTGCTACAATTTCGAGGATTGCAACGGATGATTATGTTTGGATGGATAAATTTACGATTAGAAATCTCGAGTTGTACCATTCTACAAATGCTAACGCGGTAACCCTTATTAGCGTTATTGATAAGACCATTTCTGCAATGGGCGGACGTACCTTAAAACGTTGGTTGGCTTTGCCTTTAAAGCATGCAGATAAGATTAAACAACGCCATGAGGTTGTACAATACTTGTTGGATAATGCTGAAGAGCTTCAAAAAATTCAAAATCAGATTAAGCATATTGGTGATATTGAACGATTAATCTCTAAAATCGCCACTACCAAAGTGAGTCCGCGAGAAGTGATTCAGCTTAAAAATTCTTTAGAAGCAATTGTGCCTATTAAGTCAATAGCAGAAAATTGTAAAAATGAAGCTTTAAGGGTATTAGGTGAAAGCTTAAACAATTGCGATTTACTTCGCGAGAAAATTAAGCAAACACTTAATGAAGAAGCGCCAGTTAATATTTTAAAAGGAAATTCGATTGCAGAAGGTTTCTCAACTGAGTTAGATGAGTTAAGAGGTTTGTCTAAATCTGGGAAAGATTATTTAGATAGCATGTTGCAACGCGAAAGTGAGCGTACTGGAATAACCTCACTTAAAATAGCATCAAATAATGTGTTTGGTTATTATATAGAAGTCC
The DNA here is from genome assembly GCA_964492855.1 of uncultured Flavobacteriaceae bacterium. Classification (GTDB taxonomy): domain Bacteria; phylum Bacteroidota; class Bacteroidia; order Flavobacteriales; family Flavobacteriaceae; genus Winogradskyella. The sequence goes on along the minus strand of CAZBMY010000070.1, from coordinate 1,501 downwards.
GCAATCTTCATAAAGATAAAGTTCCTGAAGAGTGGATTAGAAAACAGACCTTGGTTAATGCAGAGCGTTATATTACTGAAGAATTAAAAGAATATGAAGCTAAAATCCTAGGGGCTGAAGAGCGTATTTTAGCTATTGAGCAACAGTTGTTTTCTGAGTTAATTGCTTGGATGCATCAGTTTATTATTCAGGTGCAACAAAATGCGCAACTTATAGGGCAATTAGATTGTTTATGTGGGTTTGCAAGTTTAGCAAAGTCCAATAAATACAGCTATCCAATTATTGATGATAGTTACGATTTAAAAATAACGGAAGGCAGACACCCAGTCATTGAAAAGCAATTGCCATTAGGAGAAGCTTATATTGCTAATGATTTGTTTCTAGACAGAGAGACACAGCAAATTATAATGATTACCGGGCCTAACATGTCTGGTAAATCGGCAATATTAAGACAAACCGCACTCATTGTGTTGTTGGCGCAAATAGGTAGTTTTGTGCCTGCCAAAGAAGCAAGAATTGGATTGGTTGATAAAATATTTACTCGAGTTGGTGCTAGTGACAATATTTCTATGGGCGAATCGACCTTTATGGTAGAAATGAATGAAACGGCTTCAATACTTAATAATATTTCTAATAGAAGTCTTGTGTTATTAGATGAAATAGGTCGTGGTACAAGTACGTATGATGGTATTTCTATAGCATGGGCCATTAGCGAGTATTTACACGAACATCCTTCAAAACCCAAAACCCTATTCGCTACGCATTATCATGAGTTAAATGAAATGACAGAGACGTTTACGCGTGTAAAGAACTTTAATGTTGCTGTTAAAGAATTAAAAGACAATGTGCTTTTTGTACGCAAATTGGTTGAAGGTGGGAGTGAACATAGTTTCGGTATCCACGTCGCAAAAATGGCAGGTATGCCACAGCAAGTAATTAGACGTGCAAATAAAATCTTATCCAAATTAGAGAAATCTCATTCGAGCGAAGAACTTACAGACAAGGTTAAGTCTCTTAAAGATGATTTACAATTAAGCTTTTTTAACTTAGATGACCCTTTGCTAGAAGAAATTAAAGATGAAATATTACATACCGATATTGATACTTTAACACCAGTAGAAGCATTGATGAAATTAAATGAAATTAAGAGAATGCTTATAAAGAAAAAACAAGCGTAATTGTTTAATAAAATATTTTCAATTTATTTTGAAAATATACTTTGCATTTTTAAGAAATAGTTTAAATTTGCATCCGCTTTTACAGCGAAAAGTTCTTTAAAAAACTGCGAAAGTAGCTCAGGGGTAGAGCATCACCTTGCCAAGGTGGAGGTCGTGGGTTCAAATCCCATCTTTCGCTCTATTATAAAATACCAATTTGATTATATTATTGTAATCAATATGCTGAAGTGGTGGTCCCGATAGCTATCGGGATGATAGACACTCCAGAAATGCTGAAGTGGTGGAATTGGTAGACACGTTGGACTTAAAATCCAATGTCCATT
>CAZBMY010000069.1:0-9938 GCA_964492855.1 uncultured Flavobacteriaceae bacterium | reverse complement strand
CCAGAAGGGTTAACAGCTTCAGATGTTATAAAAAATTATGTAAAAGCCATAGGAGGAGAAGCTACACTAAAAGGTGTACAATCTACTTTTCAAACGGCAGATGTTACTATAGCAGGCGCACCATTTAAGCCAAAAGCTATCATAAAAAGAATGGCACCAAACATGTCTTCTATGGAAATGTCTATTGAAGGAATGGGTACAATTGCAAAGCAAAAGTTTGATGGTAAATCAGGTTATGCAGAACAGCAAGGGCGAAAAGTGCCAATGTCTGATAAGGATATCAATTCTCAAAAAGATGAGATTGTACTATTTCCAGAAATCTACATGGAAGCTGCCAATATAGCTTTAGAGAGTTTAACAGACGTAGATGGGATTAGTGCTTATAAAATTGTTGTAACTAAAGGCGAAAAGACATCAGTGAGATATTATGCAGCGGATTCTGGGTTATTAATTAGAACCGAAGAAACTAGAGAGGCAGGCGGACAATCTATAACGTCTATAACAGACTTATCTGATTATAAGGACGTGAATGGTGTGATGATGCCACAAACAATGAAAGTTACCGCAGGACCTCAAGTCTTGGAATTTAACATGACGGATACAAAGATAAATGAAGGTGTAACGGCTGAGGATTTTAACTAGGCAATACTTTTAAAAAGAATTAAACCGGAACTAATTTTTAGCTCCGGTTTTTTTTACGCTTTACGGTTATTGGCAATAAAGACACCAGCTAATATAATTAATGTCCCTAAGCCTTGAACTAGAGTAAAAGTTTCTCCGTCCAACAAGCCCCAGGTTAAGGCTACCAAAGGCATTAAGTAGGTTACAGATGTTGCAAAAACAGGTGTAGATATTTGTACCAGTTTATTAAATAGAATCTTAGCTAGTGCAGTACCAAATATAGAGAGTATAACTACACATAAAATAGCGTTATCAAAGGTTTCTGTTTCAAAAGTTTTAGCAGAAAAGAAATCTGTAAATAATAAAACAATAAACGCTGGTACAATAATAAAGACATAATTCCCAGCAGCGATGGTAAGTGGTTTTACATCTTGCAAGTAACGTTTTATAATATTTACGTTTGCAGCATACATTAAGGTCGAAATTATAATAAACCCTGCATACAGGTAGTTTTGGTTGGGATTAATTTCCGCACCTCTCAATATTAAAATAGCGGTTCCTACAAACCCTATAATAACACCTAAGACCTGTCGACGTGTTGATGTTATTTTAAAAACAGCAGCTCCCATTATAACAGTATTTAGAGGCACTAGAGAATTAAGAATGGATGTAATAGCACTATCAATTTCTGTTTCAGCAATAGCAAATAAAAACGCAGGAAAAAAAGAACCTAGAAACCCAGAGATGCCTATCCATTTCCATTGAGACTTTTTAATATTTTTTAAGCTCGTAAAACCAAAAGCTAAAAGTAGTATTCCGGTAATAACATTTCGTAAACTCCCAATCTGAAAAGGAGTTAGTCCTAATAAAGATTTTTTAATAAGGATAAACGAACTGCCCCAAATCACCGATAAAATGATGAGATATAGCCATTTAATGTTAATGTTTTTCATAAAAACGAGTTAGCGATCACAAAATTCGTTAAATAATTTTCAAGATTCCCTGTATTTATTAGATTTGTTGGAAATTGAACTAATATAATTATGAATTTATTTAAAAGAGTTACAATTATTTCAACCGTGATGTTGTTAGTCGTTGCTTGTAAAAATAATAATGAGCCAGAAGTTAAGACCATCAAAATTGAAACGTCTAAAAAAGAGGCTTCATCTGCTTTAAATCCTAACGCAACGTATGCAAAAGTAGAGTTTAACATCAAAGGGATGACTTGTGCTATGGGATGCGCAAAGACTATTGAAAAGAAGATGGCTAAGATGGAAGGTGTAAAAATGGCCAAAGTAGATTTTGAAAAAGAATTTGCTATGGTAGAATATGATGAAGCTAAAGTAACACCAAATTCTCTTAAAGAAGCGGTGGCAAAGGTTAGTGACATATATAAAGTAGAAGATTTAAAACAAGTTGAGAACTTTTCTTCAGAAAAAGGACATACAGAGTCTCATACATCTAAGATGGAATGTAAGGCAGATTGTAAAATGGATTGTTGTAAAGAAAAAGGAGACAAAGCAACAAAAGATAAAATAGCTTGTGCAGAGAGTTGTGAAAAAGATTGTTGTAAGGCTAAAAAGGCTTAATCTATTTAAAGAATAATATTTTAACGCTGCCCTATCGGGTGGCGTTTTTTATTCTTATAATTTATATTGCTTTATAAAAAATAAAAGCTAAAAGTATACATACCATTGGTAGCAGTATAAATTTCCATGGTTGCATGGATTTTTTTTTAGATTTAGCATTTAAAACGTTTCGTCGTTTACCGTTATAACGCATCCAGTTTTTACCAAAAATGAAAAGGGTACAAAGTATAGTAATTGTTATAACTTTTTCATTACTCATTTTTGAAATATTAAGTTGACTAGCAAAAGCAGCAAAAAAACAAGTCAAAAGACTATAAAAAGAAACTTCAAATAGATTTACATAGTATAACGCTAGCGTCATAGATCTTTTGCCAAACTTAGGTTTAAGATAATTTAAAAAACTAATATAGAATGCATCGAACATACCGTAAAAATAAAAAACCGCATCAAGATTGATGCGGTTTTATTAATAAATACTATTTAAAAATAGATTTATTTAGGAGTTATAATTTTAACATCACTTAAATCTATTGTCGTAGAAACAGTAGCGCCATTACTATCGTATACAAAAGCTAATTTTGCAGTGCCAGAAACAGAACTTAAGTCAATTAAACCAGTTTGATCATATTCATTATTAAAGAAACCTGTGTTATCTGGTAAAGCTAATATTTCTTCAGAACCGATTTCAATCCAAGTTGCTGCTGACGGGTCTCCAGATGTATAATCGTTAGAGTAGAAAGCTTTTAAAGGCTCACCATTATTAAATGCATCTGCAATTTCTAATACTAATTGCTCACCATCTTGGGCATCAAAATCAAAATCAGGAGAAATTAACCAACTAGTCATTTCTATAATACTACCACTTTGAAAAGCAGAGCCTCTTGCATAGAATACACCACCAAAGTCTCTTGGATCCCATTCTCTAGTTCCTGATGTATTTTCAACAGTCCATCCGTCTAAACCATCGGTAAAGTCTTCTTGAAACTGAATATCAAAATCATTAATATCAAAAGGATCGCAACGTTCTTCACTATCAAAATTTACGTCCTCAGGAGAATTAACTACAACATAAAAATCATCACCAAAAAATGTTCTTTGTAAAACAGCGACCATAGAACCACTACCAGAAGGCAAGGTTAAACCTTTAAAATCTGCAAATGTACTTGTGGCAAAAATAGCAGTTGCTCCAGAGGTACAGCTTTCTAAAGTACGCTCTGCATCAAATTGATCGCCTTGTTCAGATGCATAACTTAATGAACCTGCTTCATCTCTATTAAATTGAATATTACTTAACTCTATCATTAAGTTAGTTTGTTCTTCTGTAAAATCTGCAATAGCTAAAGGAAGCGGAACAATAGTAGCAACTTCAGTTGATCTAAAAATAAAATCATTCTCTTGCGATGCAGCTATCTTTCCTATGCGTTCTCCTTCAATAGGTCCAAGAGTTAAAACACCATTAGAAATTGCAACAGATAAACCATTTAACTTAACGAATACCTTTCGTCCAACTTCATAGCGAATAAATAAAGGATTAACGTCAATTAATACGCGAATACCAACCGTCGGATTTTCTGGAGCATCTTGAAGAATTAATTCTTCAAAATAATTCCCCCCTTCGTCAGAAGATACTACATACCCTTCTACAAATACATCAACACCATCGGTAGAAAATGTAAATATACTTTCGTCATTAGAGTAATCTAAAGGTTGAGGTGTAAATATACCATCGTCTGCACTTTGTTGCTGTGCCAAATCGCCAGCAACTCTACTAATTTCTATAGTATCACCAGTTAATATCGGCTCTATAACTGCCGTATTAGGAATGCTAAAATCGTCATCTTCTACACAGCTATTAAAAGCGACTAAACCTATAAGTAGAAGGATTAATTTATTAATTTTTAAAGTTTTCATTTTGTGTGTTTATTTTTTATTCTTTTTCAATTAAAATCTTACGTAGACATTTAAGTAATACGTTGTACCATTACCAAAGAAGTAACGCGACCCAAATACAGGCCCATTGTCTCTAGATTGGTCTTCTCTAATACGTCTAAAATTAGCTAAACGTGATTGTTCAAAGCCTCCTGTTCTATATTGTTGGTTAAATACATTGTTGATGGTTGCAAAGAAACCAATAAAGTAATCATCTACCTTCCAAGACTTACCACCAATGATGTTAACTAACATATAGTCATCAAATTGTTCTTGCTTTAGTAATTCTTTTGCTAATATAGGGTCAAAATCATTAAATGTATTTCCATCAAAATCTGAAGTAAAGTTAGCAGACCTAGACAAATTACTTGCATCAATGTATGCATTTGAGAAAAAGTTACTAGTTACACCAATATTCCAAAAATCAGGATCTCTATATTCAAACCCCACTTGGAAAGCTCGCTCTGGGCCACTAGCAACATGAACATCTTTAAGATTTGTTGTGCCATCGCCAAAAGTTAATTGCCCAGGGAAATTAACACTTGTTAAATAAAGGTTTGGATTATTCTGAAACGTATACTGACCTACTGAAGCAGCACCTTTAAGTTTAATGGTTGGAGTAACCTGTGCTTCAATACCAAATTCTACACCAACATGACGTCTTTCTACATTAGTTAAGATTTCTTGCACAAATGCATCACCACTATCAACACCAAGACCAGCTAAGTCCTCTGTGAAATAGAACCCTATATCACTTCCGTTTTTAAACCCTGAGTAGAAACCAGTAAGTCTAGCCTTTACTATAGGAGAACGGTAAATATAACTAAGGTCAACAGATTGAATATCTTCACTTTCTAACCCTATAACTGTAGCGTTTGTTTGTCTGGCATTACTGTAAGAATTTCTTATACCAGGGGCTTTTGTAAATAAACTAGCATTAACATCTATAAGGTGTTTCCCTGTAACTTTGTATGTAAGTCCACCTTTAATACCATAATTTGTGAACTCTAATTTTTCACCTTTTCCAATAGATCCGTTTGTACCACCACCAGAGAAGAATCCATTTTCAAATATTCCATTTCTTTGGTAGGTTGTTCTCGATAAGTTAGCGCCAACATAAAAGTCAACTTTATTGTATTTAAACTGAGCTTGTGCAAAAGTACTTGCTACTTCAGAGTCAATCTCATAATTATATTTGTAGCGGTCTCCTTCTCTTACAATTCGGTTTGGGTTACGTAAATCACTCTGAGCTAAATCTGCAGCAACTTGGTCAGAAATATTTTCATCCTCTTCTGCAAAGAAATCAACATCTAAATATCCTGTGCCACCAAGTAAATCTTCTACTCTAGCATAATTTTGACTATTTAAACGTCTATAGTTTACAGCAGCGTTTAAGCGAATATTGTCAGCCAATTCGGCATCTAATATTGTATTAAAACTCAATTGTTTATCTTCAATAACATCTGCTTGAATAGCATATAAAGAGTTTCCTCCTTGTGCGCGAAGCGTTGCATTACCTTCATAAAGTCGATTCCAATCTAACTGACCATCATTGACAAAAGCTTGCTGAGCTAAGAATCCTTGTTGAAAATCAAAAGCTGTAGGATTTGGATCTTGTAAAAAGAAACTAGGTAGATTTTGATAGTAATCAGGGTTAGGGTTACGTGCCCCACCAATAAAAACATTTTCATTTCCAACAGTTACAAGTCTTGTACCACCATTATCTATTCTGGTATTAGCGATTTCTCCAAATTGGTATGCTACATTGGTATTTAAACGAACTTTGTCAGAGATATCCCAATAATGGTTAAGCATTAAAATTGGCTCTTCTATTTCTCGCATTCTTGAGTTACGTTGCTCTCCATTCAACTCTCCCCAAAATGGGTTATACTGACGTCCTTTTAAGTTAAAAATTTCATCAGTTATAGCTGTAGAACGACCACGTCTGTTTTGAGCATAAATACCAGTAAAATTGATACTGTGTTTCTCGTTAATACGTTTTTCTACCGCAGCAAAAAATGAATTAGCATCATATAATGTACCATCTATATACCCTTCTTCGCCAAAACGTCTAGATATTAAAACAGAGTAAGACCAACCATCTTTTAAAAGGCCCGAGTTATAGCTTGCCATAACACGACCTTGGTAACTTCTGTTTGCAGAAGCATAAGAGATTCGTCCTCCTTTTCTATATTTAGAAGCACGCATTACAATATTATTAGTACCGGCTAAATCTCCAAAGTTATAATCGTTAGCCGACATACCCATTGAAAATTCTTGGTTACGCTGCACATCATTTAAACCTCCCCAGTTACCCCATTGCGGGCGACCATTGAATTGTTTATTCATTTCAACACCATTGATAAGCACCTTACCATTTGCATTATCTAAACCTCTAGGTCTAAAAAATGTAGCACTAAAATCAAAGGCAGCAGCACTTAAGAACACATCTCTAGAGGCTTGTAATAAACCTGAAATATTATCTGTAAGACCATCATCTTCACTATTTAAGTTATCATCAGAGATGGAGATTGTGTACAAATCCTTTTTGTCTGATGGGTCAAAATCCATAGACATTCCCGAAATATCAACGGTTTGATTCTGGTTCACCACAATTGGGTAACGTTTAGTAACGTAGCCCACTTTTTCAATTTTAAGTACTTGTTCTCCAAGAGGAACATTAGATGAAAAGGAAAATTCTCCTTTTCCGTCTGTAGTTAAAATCAAGTCTGTACCTTCAATGGTAACAGTTACATCAGGGATGGGTTCTCCCGTAGTTCCGTCTAAAACACTTCCTCTTACTACGGTTTGCTGAGCAAAACTTGATAGTGAGAAAACAATTCCAAACAGAAAGAGTAAAAAACTTTTTTTCATGCTTAGTTTTATATTGATTTGATTTAAGATTCCTTTAACAAAAAATTTTAAAGGCGGACAAATTTACATTATTTATTAGAAATACATACTTTTGGCACTTAAATTGCATCATGCTTTACAATTATATAACACAAATTAATGAAACCAAAACAATTACTCTTAGTTTTAATTATATTTTCTTTAACATTTAACGCTTTTGCTCAAAAAGAAAAACGATTTAAAATTCACACCATCGCATTCTATAACCTCGAAAATTTATTCGATACTATTAATGACCCTTTAAAATATGATGAGGCAAGCCCTATTATGGAAATGGCAGCTTCTAATAGAGGTGAAGTTTATAAAAAGAAAGTGAAAGGAATGGCGCGTGTTATTGCAGAAATAGGTCGGGGAGAACAAAGTAAAAATGCACCTGCAATTATTGGTGTTTGCGAGATAGAAAATCGTAAAGTGCTAGAGGATGTTGTAAATGATCCATTGTTATTAGCAAAAGATTATGGCATTATTCATTTTGAAGGCCCGGATAGAAGAAGTATAGATGTTGCTCTTTTGTATCAAAAAGACTTGTTTCAACCAATAAATTCAAGTTCACACGAGTTAAAGATTTTTGATGACCAAACACGAGAGCGTAAATATACTAGAGATCAATTACTCGTAAGCGGAAAACTTGAAGGAGATTTAATTCACCTTATTGTAAACCACTGGCCTTCTCGTAGCGGAGGAGAAGCACGTAGCAGGCCAAGACGTGTTGCAGCAGCAAAGGTGAGTAAACGTATTGTTGATTCATTACAATCTATAGACCCTTACGCTAAAGTTTTTATCATGGGTGATTTAAATGATGACCCAACAAATGCTAGTGTAAAAGATGTGCTCAAAGCAGGTTCTAATAAAAAACGTATACCACTTAAAGGGATTTATAACCCTTATGAAAATATGTTTAAAAAGAAAGGATATGGTACAACAGCATATAGAGATGCTTGGAGTTTATTTGATCAGATTATGGTCACAAAACCATTATTAGAAAATGATTATTCATCTTTTAGATTCTATAAAGCAGGGATATTTAATAAGCAGTATTTAACTAACAAGCGAGGGCGTTGGGAAGGTTACCCGTTTAGAAGTTTTAGCGATGGCGGATATACCGGCGGTTTTAGTGACCACTTCCCCGTATATGTATATGTTATAAAAGAAGTGGAAGATTAATTTTTATTTCTTATTGAATTCCTCCCAGAAAACGAGATAGTTTTAAACTGTCCCATTTTCTGGGAAGAAGTCAAATTATTTAAGCTTTATAACTCTAAGAGAACCATCTGGGCTAGCCTCAGAAACGTATATGACTTTTCTAACTTCATCTGCGACAATCCCATTAGGTAGGTTAAAAGAACTTTCTAATAAATTACCGTCTAAGGTTTGCTGCTCTTTATTACCTGCAAAAATAGAAGCATTACCATCCATATCTATTTTGTAAATTACGTTTTCCCCAATAGCGGTAGCGAAAATAGAATTAAAACCATAGGTTATATATCCAATAACTGTTCCATTAACTACTGTTGGTAAAGTTGCAAATACGCTAATATTATTTGCAGTATCAATTTTTATAATATTTCCAGAGACAAAATTACCAACGTAAAGGTTGTTTTCATCATCAAAATCGATTCCTACACCTCCTCCAAGTAGCGGATTTCTCGCAAAAATAGACACATCACCATTATTAGAAATCTTATGTACTCCTTGGAAGGCGTAATTAGAAACATACAGATTACCATTATTATCTAATGTAATGCCAGAAGGGAAACCTGGTAAAGTGGCAAAAACAGTTTTTATTCCGTCTCTAGATACCTTTATTACGTCTCCTTCAAGTAGTTGAGATTCTGTACTAATTCTTCTTACATTATTAACAATATAAGTATTTCCAAATTTATCTGTTACATTTCCTGTGGGTGCTCTCAATCCAGTTATAGAATCTATAATAGAGGAGTTTTTTGGATTCACTTTAAAGACTTGCGTACCTCTAAATCCGGCAAAATTACTGGCATATAGTTTCCCAGAAACATCAATCGAGAGACCATCATTAGCAGGGAAGTTTTCTATGAGTGTTTCTACTCTAGGATTAAAGTTGGGGTTTGAGCGTTCTAGAATATCATCTATTCCTATTTCTGTACAGGATAGTCCAATAAAGATAATTGAAAATGATACGAGATAAATAAATTTAATTTTTGTTAAGATTGTTTTCATAAAATGTGATTTTTAAATATGATACAATCTTATTATAAAATATAAATGTTAATCGACGTTTTGGATACAGTTAAACATTTTTAGTGTTCATTTTTTTGATGTAGTTGCTTGGCGTTTCGTTTGTCTCTGTTTTAAATGCTTTGTTGAATGTTGATTTTGAATTGAACCCCACTTCAAATGACAACGAGAGAAAAGTTTTTTCTATATGCTCTTTGTTTTTAACTTTTTCCAAAAATTCATTAATTCTGCATTTATTTATATAATCATAAAAAGTGGTTTGGCATACATTATTTATTAGCCAAGAAAGATTGTTTGTTGAGGTATTAAGTTTTTTTGCTAGACTAGAAAGTGTAAGCTCATGATCTAAATAAACTTTTTCTTCTGTTATCACTTTTTTTAAGGCAATGTTCAAAGTTTTTATTTCATGATGGTTAAGTCTCGAACGCTTTTCACCTTCTTTTTTAATAATGGAAACCCTAAAAAGTTCTGGTTGCGTCAATGCAAAAAAACCTATGATATAGTTAAGTAAAGAGATGACTATCCATACTGTATTGTAGTTAATAATTGATGAATGAATTTTGAAAACATGAGCGAAAATGAAAGTAATTAACCAAACAAAAATTACGCTCCCAACGCTTAAAAAAATAACTTTTATGAAATGAAAATTTGAAATACGGTTATAAAATTTAG
>CAZBMY010000068.1:7412-10079 GCA_964492855.1 uncultured Flavobacteriaceae bacterium | reverse complement strand
GCGGTCCATATATGTGTTGAAAATTGCCCTGCTACATTACGATTTTGTAAATCGAAAGGAAATCTATCTGCACAAAACGTTGTATCTGTAAGTCCAATTAGTTGAGACATTTCACATAGCCATTGGTAGGTAGGAAAAGTCATTTCGGTAGGTCCAAAAATAATTAAGTCAAATAGAATCTTTGGAAAACAAAATGCAACAATGCCTGCAATTAAAATTGCTATAGTACTTCTAATCAAATGCCATCTTAAATCTTCGAGATGGTCTAGAAAAGACATGTCGTTTACAGATTTTTTTGCCATTATATGATGCCTTCTTTTATGAGGTCATGTAAATGTACAACACCTGCATATTGTCCTTCTTTTTCAACTAATAATTGCGAAATACCAAATGCTTCCATAAGTTCTTTTGCATCAACAGCCATGGCATCTTCTTCAATACGTTTAGGGTTAGCTCCCATAATATCTTTAGCAGTGAGATTAGTGATGTTATCACTCTTACTTAACATACGTCGCAAATCACCATCAGTAATAATACCAACGATTTTAGAATTTTCGGTAACGGCAGTAACACCAAGCATTTTTTCAGAGATTTCAATAATAACTTCTTTAAGGCTAGCATCTAAACTCACTTCAGGTTTTTGATTTACGGATGATAAATCATTCACCCTAAGATACAGACGTTTGCCTAAAGCACCACCGGGATGGTATTTTGCAAAGTCTTTGCTAGAGAACCCTCTTAGTTTTAACAAGCATACCGCTAACGCATCACCTATAACCAATTGCGCTGTTGTACTTGTTGTTGGTGCTAAATTATTTGGACAAGCTTCTTGTTCTACGTAAGCATTTAAAACATAATCTGCATTTTGTCCTAAGAAAGAATCTTTATTACCAGTAATGGCAATCATCTTATTTTTTGCATTTTTTATAAGGGGAACCAGTACTTTAATCTCTGGTGTATTACCGCTTTTAGAAATGCAAATCACAACATCGTCTTCTAGGATTAATCCTAAATCGCCATGTATAGCGTCTGCAGCATGCATAAATACAGAAGGTGTTCCTGTAGAATTCAGTGTAGCTACTATTTTATTAGCTATAATAGCACTCTTGCCAATACCTGTAATAATTACACGCCCTTTAGAGTTGTAAATCAGTTGTATAGCGTTTGCAAAATCTTCAGTTAAAAGATTAGTTAGGTTAGCTATAGCTTCACTTTCCATAGTTATGGTAGACTTCGCTATTTCTAAGATAGATGAATTAGTTTTCAAAATCAATTCGTAATTTTATGACTAGTTTAATTATAAAGATTTTTACTATCTTTAAACTTCACGCAAAGGTAAATATAAAATTACGAATAGGGATTAATGAACGTTGCACAAATTGACTTGCATGCAGAACTAAAAAAATACTTTGGATTTTCTCAATTTAAAGGACTGCAAGAAGATGTTATAAAAAATGTAGTAGCTGGTAATAATACGTTTGTTATTATGCCAACAGGTGGCGGAAAGTCATTGTGTTATCAATTACCAGCCCTTATAAAAGAAGGGACAGCGATTGTGGTCTCACCTCTAATTGCCTTGATGAAAAATCAGGTTGATGCTATTCGTGGTGTTTCAGAACACGAAGGTGTTGCACATGTTTTAAATTCTTCTTTAAATAAAACCGAAGTAAAACGTGTTAAAGAAGATATTACCAATGGTGTTACAAAATTGCTTTATGTTGCTCCAGAATCTTTAACTAAGGAAGAGAATGTTGAGTTCTTACGTTCTGTAACCATATCATTTATGGCTGTAGATGAAGCACATTGTATAAGCGAATGGGGACACGATTTTAGACCAGAATACCGAAATCTAAGACATATTATAAAGCGTATTGGTGATAATATTCCAATAGTAGGATTAACTGCCACAGCTACAGAAAAGGTACAAGAAGATATTTTAAAGAGTTTAGGTATTCCTGAGGCTGTAAAATTTAAAGCCTCGTTTAATAGACCAAATTTATATTACGAAGTACGCCCTAAAACTAAAAATGTAGACGCAGATATTATACGTTTTGTCAAGCAGAACGAAGGAAAATCAGGTATCGTCTACTGTTTAAGCCGAAAACGTGTTGAAGAATTAGCACAAGTCTTACAAGTCAATGGTGTAAAAGCAGTACCGTATCATGCAGGTTTAGATGCCAAAACACGTGTAAAGCATCAAGATATGTTTTTGATGGAAGATACCGATGTTGTTGTGGCAACGATTGCTTTTGGAATGGGAATTGACAAACCAGATGTGCGTTTTGTAATACATCATGATATTCCTAAAAGTATTGAGAGTTATTACCAAGAAACAGGTCGTGCAGGTCGTGATGGCGGAGAAGGCCATTGTTTAGCGTATTATGCTTATAAAGATATAGAAAAGCTTGAAAAATTTATGGCTGGTAAACCTGTTGCAGAACAAGAAATAGGTCATGCATTGTTACAAGAAGTGGTTGCGTTTTCTGAGACCTCTGTTTCGCGTCGTAAATTTATATTGCATTACTTTGGTGAAGAATTTGATAATGAAACTGGCGATGGCGGCGATATGGATGATAATGTACGCCATCCAAAACCACAAAAGGAAGCCAAGGACGATGTTAAAATTGTTTTGGATGTTGTTGATAAAACCAATCAAAAGTATAAGGC
>CAZBMY010000068.1:0-7312 GCA_964492855.1 uncultured Flavobacteriaceae bacterium | reverse complement strand
CGATAGTATTATTACCAACTCAAAATCTGGAGGTGCTGTTGTTGATGAAACATTAATGAAAATGCTAAAAGATTTACAGCGTAAAGTAGCAAAACAAAACGATGTGCCACCATATGCTGTTTTTCAAGAATTTTCCTTGGAGGACATGACACTAAAATATCCAACAACATTAGAAGAAATGTCTAATGTAAATGGTGTCGGAGAAGGAAAAGCCAAAAAATTCGGAAAACCTTTTGTGAGTATGATTGCTGACTATGTAGAAGAAAACGATATTGAGCGTTTAGAAGATATGGTGGTAAAATCTACCGGAAGTAACTCTGCATTAAAACTCTATATTATTCAAAATGTAGATAGAAAATTACCATTATCAGATATTGCCTCAGCAAAAGGTATGGAAATGCCAGACTTTATTAAAGAGATGGAAGCCATAGTCTTTTCAGGAACAAAACTGAATATCAATTATTGGATTGACGATATCTTAGACGAAGACCAACAAGAAGAAATCCACGATTACTTTATGGAATCCGAAACCGATAAAATAGACGTTGCTATCGACGAGTTTGATGGCGATTACGATGACGAAGAACTCCGCTTGTATCGTATTAAGTTTATGAGTGAGGTTGCGAATTAGAATTTAGTAGTCGTAAACAGTCAAAAATAAAAAAAGCTATTCTTCCTCCTCACCACCAACATACTTCGTAAACAAAACATCATGTTTTTTTGCGTTTAGCTGAATAGTTGTAATTCTTGCATGTTCTAGTGTTTTGATATCTGATTCTTCAATTTGGAAATCTATTTTGGTAATACTTCTGTTAGATACATTAGAGTAGTCCGATTCAAATTCATCCATATCTGATTTTAATTCTAGTTCTACATCATTGCCCTTTAAAGTTAATGTTGCACCTTTTATAGTTTTAATATGAAACTGCCCAACAACAACGGTCTGAAAAAAGAAATAGCCACCCAACTCATTAAGACCCGCATAGAGTACATTCTTGTCCGATATACCAAAAGGCTTGTTTTTAATTTCATTTATAATAGCTTCTGTATGGTCATCTACATGTAGTTTTTCCATAGCTCTTGGATTACCAAATGCTGCTTTAAGCTTAGTAATAAAATTCATAGTTTTTTAATTTTCAACAAAACTAAGATTATTATTCCATTTTAGAGTTTAGCAAACTTTTCACTTTCAACTTTTTACTTATTACTTTATAGCCTTATCTTTGCAGCCTTAAATAAAACACAGAACAATGCAAGACGGTTTATACGCAAAATTCAATACCTCAAAAGGTGAAATCTTAGTTAATTTAGAATTTGAAAAAACACCAGGTACAGTTGGTAATTTCGTGGCTTTAGCAGAAGGGAATTTAGAAAATTCAGCTAAGCCTCAAGGCACACCTTATTATGATGGTTTAAAATTTCATAGAGTTATTCCAGATTTTATGGTCCAAGGTGGTTGCCCGCTAGGTACAGGAACGGGAAATCCAGGTTATAAATTTGATGATGAGATTCACCCAGATTTAAAACACGACGGTCCAGGAAAATTATCTATGGCAAACGCAGGTCCGGGAACAAATGGAAGTCAGTTTTTTATCACACATATTGCGACAGATTGGTTAGATGGTAAGCATACTGTTTTTGGTAATGTTGTCGAAGGGCAAGATGTTGTAGATGCTGTGGCTCAAGGCGATAGTATTGAAAACTTAGAAATTGTAAGAGTAGGTACTGCTGCTGAAGGTTTTAATGCTGTTGAAGCATTTAGAACGTTTGAAGGTGCAAGAGAAAAACGTGTTGCTGCTGAGCGAGAAGCTAAAAAAGCTCAGTTAGATAAAATATCTGCAGGTTTTGATGAAACAGCTTCAGGCTTACGTTACCAAATTATCCAAAAAGGTAATGGTAAAAAAGCCGAAAAGGGAAACACAGTATCTGTACACTATAAAGGTCAGTTGGCTGATGGAACCGTTTTTGATTCGTCATATAAACGTAATTCGCCGCTAGATTTCCAGGTAGGTGTAGGGCAAGTTATTGCTGGTTGGGATGAAGGTATTTGTTTGCTTAATGTAGGTGATAAAGCGCGTTTAGTAATTCCTAGTGATTTAGGTTACGGAAGTGCAGGTGCTGGCGGTGTTATTCCTCCAAATGCAACATTGGTTTTTGATGTAGAACTTATGGATGTAAAGTAGAACGTAACAAAACCAAATAAAAATCGTCTCACTTGTAGTGAGACTTTTTTTTGCTCATAAACCAATCAATCTTTAAAATACAATATGAAAACTAAATTTTTAGCTTCGACTTTATTCCTTTTCATCTTAATTAGTTCTTGTTCGTCATCTGTAAATTATTCTGAAGATTTTAAATCAAAAACTTCTGGTAAATATTTATTTAATGAAGATGATGTTATTACAATTTCTTATGAAGATAATGACTTATACATGCATTGGCGCGGTGTAAAAAACAAACCAGTAGCTACAGATACTAATGAATTTTTTGTACCAGATTTATACCAAAAGTTACAATTTGTAAACCACCCAGACACCAATGAAAAGTACCTTTCTGTAATTTCTGAGACTAAGCCAGATAGTATAAGTTATGATTATTTAAAGGTATCGGATGATTACAAAACGCCTAGTGAGCATTTGACAGATAAGAATTTTGATAAAGCTTTAGAAGGACTTTTAGCTATAAAGGCGAAGGATTCTATGAGCGAATTTATAAACCAATATAAGTTTAATAGAATTGGCTACCGATATATAAGAGATAACAACTTTGAAGATGCTATTGCTATTTTTATAATGAATACAAAACTACATCCTAATAGCCCAAATGTTTATGATAGTTTGGGACAGGCATATTTAGTATCTGGCGATAGTTTAAATGCCTACGAAAATTATAAAAAGACCTATGATTTAAATAAAGGTAATAGACGTGCAAAGAAGTTTATAGATGCCTATAATAACAAATCAAACGATAGTATTTCGAAATAGATTATTTTTTTTGCAATAGGTAAAAGCTCTCATTAAGTATGTTGTTAGGGCTTAACTTTGGTTTATGATCATACAAAACTGAGCATGAGTAATAATCTTTTTGATCTATAAGATTATAACATTCTAAATTTTCATAGAAGCTATTTGGCACAATTTGACAACCTTCTGTGCTTGCATCTTTAAGACCTTGATTGGCATATGCTATTAAACGCGAAAACGCATTTGTTTCTCTAACAGCTTCGGTATAAGAAACGCTTCCGACATAGTCGTTTTTGTTTTGTAACTCATTAAATAGATTAAAGATTATCTCAGTTTCAGATTTATTTAAAAAGAATAACACGCCTTCAATAATTATAAAGCAAGACTTTTCACCTACAATAGTTTTTAATTTACTTAGAAGCGAGTCAAAATAATCTTGGCTAAAATCTACACCAATATATGTAATGTCTCTTTCTGGGAGCTTTTCTTGTAAGATAAATTCAGCGATAGCTTCTTTTTTATAATCAACAACTTCAGGTTTATCAATTTCTATATGGGTAATAGCATCATTAAGCAAAAATGGATACATACTAAAACCCGCACCAAAATTAATTAATACATCTATTTCTTTTTTTTCTATTAGATGTTTTAAGGTTTCTAAGAAGTATCTATTTCGGATGCAATGTGTTTCAATTTCTTCTGTAGATACATTGGAGATGTAATCGTTTAAAATGTCTTCTGCATTTTGATTCTTCCAAAGCTTAGCATAATAATCTCCACTCAATTTTTCGTTAAGCCTCCTAAATGCACAAGTCACAAAAGCCGTATCACTTACTTTTATGTTTTTTGAGTTGCTCACTAATCTGTATTTTTACATGAATACTTAAAAATAGATAATATTAATTTATTTGCTGATAGTGTTAATTTTTATTTTTTACAATTCATCATTAAAAAACTACAATTGGGTAAAAATAGATTTATGAAACAGAACAAGCTTCGCATCTTTGACACAGTTAAAACACAAATAACCATGTCAGTACTTTTTAAATTATTACTTCTTATCGTATTAAATACAAGTTTTGCTAATGCTCAAGAGTCTAGTAATTGTAATATTACAGTAAATATTAGCGGTTTAGATAGCAATAAAGGAAAACTTCTAGTTGGTTTATATGATTCTAAAAACACCTTTTTAGACAAGCGTTTTCAATCTGTAATAGGAGAAATATCTGAAAAAACAGGGCAAGTTGTATTTAAGAATGTTCCAAAAGGCGTTTATGCAATATCCTTTATCCACGACGAAAATGATAATGGAAAAATGGACACTAATTTTTTAGGCATTCCTAAAGAAGATTATGGCTGCTCAAATAATGCTAGAGGTACAATGGGACCACCAAAATGGAAAGATGCAAAGTTTGAATTAAACACTACAAACAAAATCATAGATATTACATTATAAATCATCAATCAAAAATCAATCATAATGAGAAACCTATTAACCCTAGCTGCAATTATTTTATTTGGTTTTATACAAGCCCAAGGCAATTTTGAAAAAGGAATGGATAAAGCTTTTGAGCTTTGGCAAGCAGATAAAATCGAAGCTGCTGAGAATCTTTTTGAGCGTATTGCTAATGCCGAAAAAGACAATTGGCTACCTCATTACTATATTGCACAAATAAACAGCTTAAAAAGCTGGAATGTAAAAGATGCAACGCTACTTAAAGCACAATTAGATAAGGCACAAGCCCATTTAGATATAGCTATGAAAATCAGTGAAAATAATCCTGAGCTTATGGTAATGCAAGGTCAAGTATACACCAATTGGATAGCTTATGACGGTATGACTTACGGTATTAAATATGCTGCAAAAGTTACTGAACTTTATAATAAAGCCTATGCCATTGATGCTGAAAATCCGAGAGTTGCTTTATGTAAAGCAGATTGGGCAATGGGCTCTGCAAAGTACTTTGGTCAAGACCCAAAACCTTTTTGTAAACAAGTCGAAGCATCTATAGCAATGTTTGATAGTTATGAACTTGAGAATAAATACCACCCTAAGTGGGGCAAAAATCGTGCGCTAAACGTTGTAAAAGAATGTAAAGAGTAATTAAAGAAGAAAACATGTTTAATATAAAATCAATTAAAAGTATAGTAATAACATTTCTGATAGGCTGCTTAATATTTATTATTGGCGAGCTGTTATCAAGAGACATGTTTACTTACAAGGATTTAAATCAGTTTTTAATTGAATTTTCATTTTATCAGCTATATACGTTCTCTATTAGTTATACCAATTCGTTTTATTTTAATTATATACTAAAGCTTCATTTTGCTAATTATGAAATTATTAAACGTATTGTATTTGGAATATCTGGAGCAACAGTAATAACACTAGCTACTATATTTATATTAAGAGCTGCCATTACTACATTGTTGTATGGAAAGTCTCTAGAAAGTTTTATAGAGTTAGAAAGCTGGCAAGGTTATTCTTTTGGACTTTGGATTACACTTACAATAATTTCTGGATTTTATATCATTTACTTTTATAATCGCTACCAAAAAACTAAAATAAAAGAGCAAAAAGTTATTGCAGGAGCTGCTAGCGCAAAGTTTGATGCTTTAAAGAATCAGTTAGATCCTCATTTTCTATTTAACAGTTTAAATGTTTTAACAAGTTTAATAGAAGAAAATCCTACTAGCGCTCAAAAATTCACAACATCGCTATCTAAAGTGTATAGGTATGTTTTAGAACAAAAAAACAAAGATTTAGTTACTGTAGATGAAGAGCTAAAGTTTGCAAAAACATATATGTCTTTATTAAAAATGCGGTTCGAAGACAGTATTATTTTTGAGATACCTGAGAAAGCTTCAAACCCAGAAAGTAGGGTTGTACCATTGTCACTACAGCTACTATTAGAAAATGCGGTAAAGCATAATATGGTAACATCTAGTAAGCCATTGCATATCAAAATTTATGAAGACGGTGGATATCTCGTCGTCATGAATAATCTGCAACCAAAACAAATTGTAAAAAAGAGTAGTGGTGTAGGTTTAGAGAATATTAAACAACGTTATAAGTTGTTATCAGATAAAAAAGTCATCATCAATCAACGGGCAGAAGATTTTGCAGTAGCAATCCCAATGCTCACAAAACAAGTGTCAATCATGAGAACATCTCAATTACCAAAAAACAGATTAGACGAGAGTTACGTAAAAGCTCGTAAACGTTTAGAAGAACTTAAAGGATTTTACGGAAGTCTTGTATCTTACGTATTTGTAATACCATTTTTAATATTTATTTGGTATAAATACACACCATTTACCATACAATGGTTTTGGTTCCCAATGTTAGGTTGGGGAATAGGACTTTGTTTCCAAGCTTATAGAGTATTTGTACATGATGGTGCTTTTGGTGCCAAGTGGGAAGAACGTAAAATACAAGAGTATATGAGCAAAGAAGAAGAAAATAACCGTTGGAACTAAACTTAAATTTATGAAAACTCAAGATTCAATTTCAAAATATAATCGTGCTAGAAATAGAGTAGAAAAGCTTAAGAGCTTTTACACACATCTTTCGATTTATATTATAATAAATACAGTAATTACATTATTTAAAGTCTCATTTGATAATTGGGACAGATTCACTGCCGACTTACTCACTTTTAACACACTGAGTTCTTGGACAGTTTGGGGATTTATTCTTTTAATTCATGCGTTCTCAGTATTTGTTTTACCAAAATTATTAGGCTATGATTGGGAAGAGCGTAAAATTGAAAGATTTATGCAAGAAGAACTTAACAGAAAAAAATAATATCATGGAAAAATATAGTATAGAACCGTATAAGAATAATGAATCTCGCGAACGTGATTTTAGAGAAGAAGAAGCCTATTTAAGAGCAAAAAAACGGGTAGAAGCTATATCTGGTTTTTACTGGCATTTAGCATCATATGTTGTTGTTAACGCATTTTTAATCATACTTATAGGTCTAAATTCTGGTGACGGGTTTAGTGGGTTTGGACCATACGCAACTGGTTTCTTTTGGGGAATTGGTTTAATATTTCATTTTATAGGTGTTTTTGGCTTCAACTTTATATTAGGCAAAAACTGGGAGCAACGTAAAATGGATGAGTTTATGGAGAAAGAACGCGAAAAACATCAGGAATATAATGGCTAAGAATATTAAAAAAGAAGACGCGTATTTTTATTTAGAAGCCCAAAAAAAAGTATCTCAACTCAGATGGTTTTATGTTCATTTTGTTGTCTATCTCGTGGTTTTGGGTTTAATTATTTGGAATCTAATTATAATTGAAGACACAAAATATACAAATGCAATTCTAGCCATAAACTATAC
>CAZBMY010000067.1:0-10135 GCA_964492855.1 uncultured Flavobacteriaceae bacterium | reverse complement strand
TCGTTGTCTCAACAAATCAAAACTTAAGTTTAAATGACATCTTAGATGACCTTAGGCTAAAAACAGGTCTAAAATTCAATCAACTTAGTGATCGTTTTTTTTCCATTGAGCGCTCAGAAATTGTTGAAAAAGAATCCACTCTCCAACGTTTAGAAGAAATTTTTATTCAAAACTATCTAACCAAAGGAGTATCAAAAACCATAAATGGAGGTTTAAAAATTTCACCTCAACAATTTGGTATTCTTCCAGGTTTGAGCGAACCAGATATTTTACAAACCATACAAACACTCCCTGGAATCACTAGCGTAGATGAGCGTATTTCTAACATTAATATTAGAGGTGGCACAAATGATCAAAATCTCATCCTCTATGAAGGTATTCGTATGTATCAAACAGGCCACTTTTTTGGATTAATCTCTGCATTTAATCCGTATTTAGTAGAAAAAGTTGATGTTACCATTAATGGTACAAAAGCAAAATATGGATCTGGCGTATCTAGTCTCATAAGTATAGAAAATGCTAATGAAATTAGTTCGGCTCCAAATTCTGGAGCGGGTTTTAATTTATTGAGTTTTGATGGGTTTTCAAAGTTTCAACTTTCTAAAAAAACAGAATTGCAAATTGCTGTACGTCGCTCATTTACAGACGCACTTTTAACACCTACGTACAATACGTATTTTGAGCGTATTTTTAGTAATTCTGAACTTGATGAAGACCAGAATTTAAGACCTAATCTTCAACAGAACGAACGTTTTTTCTTTTATGACACAAGTATAAAATTCTTATATGACATTAATAAAAACTCTAAAATACGCGGTAATTTCATCACCATCTTTAATCGACTAAATTATGATGAAACCCCACTTAATGCTGATACTAGACAGCAAGCAACAAAGAGTGAGTTAAGTCAAAAAAGCTATGCCGGAAATATTAATTTTTCGCATACATTTTCTGAATCCTTACGAATGGATGCCCAAGTTTATTTTTCTAATTACGAGCTTTTTGGCAATAGCCTCGTTACCTCAACAGGGCAAGAGCTTACCCAGGAAAATGATGTACTCGATATTGGTGCTCGTCTTGATTTTTTAAAATCTGTAGATAAAAATTTGAATCTTAATTTTGGATATCAATTTAATGAAGTTGGTGTTTCTAATTTAGAAGACTTAACTATTCCGCGTTTTAGAAGATTAATCAAAGAAGTCGTCAAAACACATGGTATTTATACCGAAGCAGAATTCACTTCAACTAAGAAACAAACATTTGTACGTGTCGGTCTGAGAGGTAATTATTTTGAAAAATTTGGAGACGTATTGTTTGAGCCTCGATTTGTGTTATCTCAAAAACTTTTTAACCATTTTAAAATAGAACTACTTGGCGAAGTAAAAAGTCAATCTATTACCCAAATTATAGATTTACAACAAGATTTTTTTGGCATAGAAAAGCGCCGTTGGCAACTAGCAAATAATAATGAAGTCCCTATTGTAAAAAGCAATCAAATTTCTCTTGGTATAAACTACAAAAACGAAGGTTGGCTTATTAGTGTAGATGGTTACACCAAAAACGTAAATGATATTAATTCTAGATCTCAAGGATTTCAAAACCAGTTTCAATTAATTAATGCCGTAGGGAATTATAGCATTAAAGGCGTTGATTTTTTGCTAAACAAGCAATTTAAAAACTTAAGCACTTGGCTCAGTTATTCATACAGTAAAAATGATTTCGAATTTGAGGATTTAGATACGGTCAGCGCGTTTCCAAATAATCTAGATATAAGACATGTCATTAATCTTTCTACTGCATATACTATTGAAAATTTGAACCTCTCGGCCGGTCTCAACTGGCATTCTGGGCGGCCTTTTACTGCGCCTGCAGATGTGCAATTGGATTCTGACACTATCATTTATGAAACATCTAATATGGAAAGAATTCCCGAGTATATGAGAGTTGATATTTCTGCGCGATATAATTTTCAGTTTGCCGAAAACGTACATGCCGAGGTTGGAGCTTCTATATGGAACATCTTAAATAAAGAAAATACAATTAATCGTTTTTACACAAGAGGAACCGATGACAATATTGTGCAAAATGATGAATTTGCACTAGGACTTACCCCTAATTTTAGCTTTAGACTAAAGTTCTAATCCAAAATCATATATCTTTATAAAAAACTTATGACTTCAGACGAATTACAACAACTCAAATACCCAATAGGAGAATTTACTCTTCCAAATACCATTTCTGCTCAAGATATTAGTAAGTGGATAGATGATATTGAAAAATTACCTAATGACATTGAAAATCTAACAGCATCACTTACAGAAAACGAATTAAATTATATCTACAGACCTAATGGTTGGACTATAAAACAGGTCGTACACCACTGTGCTGACAGTCATATTAATAGTATAACTAGATTTAAACTAGCACTTACCGAAGACACGCCAACAATACGACCTTATTTTGAAGACCGCTGGGCAAAACTTAACGATTACCAAGAACCTATTGATACAGCAATAAGTATACTAAAAGGTGTGCATACAAAGCTTGGTATTCTAATACGCAATTTCAATGAAGAAGATTTACAACGAACATTTGTACACCCTGAGCATGGAAAAATTTTTACACTAAAAGAGACTATTGGTCTTTACGCATGGCATAGCAATCATCACTTAGCTCATATTGAGCAAGCTTTAGAGTATAAAGGTCGATTTTAAAATTTACATACGCTCTGGCACATCAATGCCTAAAACGCTAAATCCGTTTTTAATGGTCTCACTTACTTTTCCAGAAAGAGCAACCCTAAAGCCTTTTTCGTTATCAGAATCTGCGCCAAGTATTGACACATTTTGATAAAACGAATTAAAGTCCTTCACTAAATCGTAAGTATAATTAGCAATTAAAGCTGGACTATGTTGCTGTGCAGCGTTTTGAATTATAATAGGAAACTGTTCCAGTTGTTTTAAGAGTTGTTTTTCTTTATCATGAAGAACAACTAATGAAGGATTATAATGCTCTGAAGTCGATTTTCTTAGAATTGATTGAATTCTTGCATAAGTATACTGAATAAATGGCCCCGTATTTCCTTGAAAATCTATAGAATCCTTAGGGTCAAAAAGTATACGCTTTTTAGGATCAACTTTGAGAATGTAGTATTTTAAAGCACCTAAACCTATGGTTTTATAAAGTTCATTTTTTTCTTCTTCTGAATAATCTTCAAGTTTACCCAACTCTTTTGAAATCTCCTCAGCAGTATCAGCCATTTCTTTAATTAAATCATCAGCATCGACTACCGTACCTTCTCTACTCTTCATTTTTCCGCTTGGTAAATCTACCATACCATAACTCAAGTGAAATAGATTTTTAGCCCAATCAAAGCCTAATTTTTTAAGAATCAAAAATAAAACCTTAAAATGATAATCTTGCTCATTCCCTACTGTATATACCATCCCGCCAACATCTGGATAATCTTTAATACGCTGAATGGCTGTACCAATATCTTGAGTCATGTAAACCGCTGTACCATCGCTTCGGAGTACAATTTTTTCATCTAACCCGTCTTCGGTTAAATCGCACCAAACAGAACCATCCTCTTTTTTGAAAAACACACCCGATTTTAACCCCTCAGCAATAAATTCTTTTCCTAAAAGGTAGGTGTTACTCTCGTAATAATATTTATCAAAATCTACTCCAATATTATTATATGTTACCTCAAATCCGTCATAAACCCAACCGTTCATTTTTTTCCATAGCGCAACGACGGCTTCATCACCTGCTTCCCATTTGCGAAGCATGCTTTGAGCCTCCAATAAAATTGGCGCATTCTTTTTTGCCTCATCTTCAGATTGCCCTGCCTCTATTAATGATTTAATCTCAGATTTATAAGCCTTATCAAATTCAACATAATAATTACCTACTAGTTTATCGCCTTTTAATCCTGTAGATTCAGGAGTTTCTCCATTTCCAAAACGTTGCCAAGCCAGCATGCTTTTACAAATATGAATTCCTCTGTCATTTATTATCTGAGCTTTATAAACGGTTTTTCCCGAAGCTTTTAGAATTTCGGAAACAGAATACCCTAATAGTACATTTCTAATATGCCCTAAATGCAAAGGTTTATTAGTGTTTGGCGATGAATATTCTACCATAATAGCTTTATCGTCCTTAGCCTCTAAAAATCCATAAGACTGATTGGTTTTCATTTCGCTAAAAAGATTTAGATAATAACTATCGTCAATTTCTAAATTTAGAAAGCCTTTTACAACATTAAACCCTTTAACAAGTGAAACATTATCTACCAAATATCCTCCTATTTGTTCTCCTATAATCGCAGGATTACCTTTCACCACACGAAGCATCGGAAAAACGACAACAGTAATATCGCCTGCAAATTCTTTTCTTGTAGCTTGAAATTCTACAGATGGTAAATCGGCGTCAAATAAAGATTTAATCGCCGCTTTCACTTTTAATTCTAAGGTATTCTGAAGATTCATAAAGTTATTTTATTTCCGTCTTTAAACGCCTGCAAAGATAGAGTTTTTATTAATTTAGTTATAGTATATATATTGTATTTCTGTTTAAAATGTATACTTTATTTAAGCACTACTAAATTTAAAAAATATTAAATTTTAATTATACTAATATACTGAAAATCAATACATTATAATACATATGCATTTCATCGATGAAAGTGTAATTCTACCAATAATTTTGCGTTTCATCGATTCATCGATTTCTTTTTAAATTTCAACTTTCACTTTGTCTGATTTATTGGTCTTAAATCCTAAAAATTAGCAATTTCGATAACAATTAACCATTTTTGAAATGCTATTAACCATTTGTTTTTATGTGTTTTAATAAAACAATAAAAGCATTTCTTTCCATCCCTCTGAGAAAGTTAACTAAATCATTGTATACAAGTGTGCTCTAAAGTCTCTGCTTTATGAAGCGAGTAATTATATTCGCTATATGCCTAAGTACGTTATTTAACTTTGCCCAAAATGCGAAGATAGATAGCCTCACTGTACGTTTAGCATACCAAGATCAGGACTCTACTAAAATTGAGACATCGCTCCTACTCATTAATGAGCTCTACACTATAAAAGATTATAAAAAAGCACTTTTATTCATTGATCAAACTGCAGAGTTATCACAGGCATTAAATTATGAGAAAGGTTCTGCTCAAAGCAATTACATTAGAGGTCTTATTTTTAGTAATCAGAATGATGGAAATAGCGCTGTAACTTATTTTGAAAAAGCGTTAAATTCTTTTAAAACCTTAATGGACACTATTGGAGTTGCTAAAGTTAATAGCAAACTTGGTGTTATAGAAATTGAACGTGGCAACTTTAAAAAAGGTCTACAAAATTCCCTTTCTGCAATTTCAGTTTTTGAAGAAGAAGATTTAAAAGACGATTTAAGTAGAGCGTATAATAATTTAGCTACTGCATATTTAAATACTGGAAAGCTTGACAAATCATTACAGTACAGTAAAAAAGCACTTAGTATTAGAGAAGATTTAGGTGACTCTGAAGGCATAAAATATAGTCTTAAAAATCTAGGAGAATTATATGCCTTAAAAAACGACTATCGCCTATCTATAGCAAACTATGAGCGCATGTTTACGCTTCTAGATAACAATAAAGATCAAAACCTAAGAGGCGAAGTAATGACAAGTATTGGCAAATCTTACTTAGCTCTAAATGATTTAAAGAAAGCTCCAGAATATTTAAGAGAAGGCTTAACATATAGTCGAAGACAAAACAATGAACTAGGTGTTCTAAAATCTTTAAATGCTTTTGCAGATTTAAACACCAGAAATAGAAGGGTAAAACTTGCTAAAACCCAACTTAACGAAGCTAACAGATTAGCAAAAAAGTTAGATAATGATGAGGAACTTTTATACAATCTAAAGCTCAATACTGAATTAAGTACAATTCGTAAATTTCATCAAGATGCTTTTTACTGGCAAAAACAATATTACAGCCTTAAAGAAAAATTAGATAAAGAGAAATTAGACGCTCTTGCTTTACAACTCGACAACTATCAAGCTTCAAATAGTAATACAGAAGTCACGCCTTCATTAGAGAACAACAAAAACCTTCCTGAAGCTAACAAGAAGAAATTATCAAATTCTGAAAAGCAAAACACACTTTTAATATATGGCTTAATAGCTGGTCTAGTATTTGTAACTGCGCTTCTTATCTTTAGTTATCTAAGAAGTTCTAAAGACACAAAAACTACAAAAGAGTTAAGTACTGAAAATAAAAGTCTGGCTCAAAAAAATGCACAGTTAGAAGAAGTCAACCAAGTTAAAGACAAATTATTTTCTATAGTGTCTCATGATTTAAAGGATTCTATCTCTTCTATTAAAGCATTTTTAGATTTACTTAAAGATGATGGTATCACTAAAGAGGAATTCAATAACCTTATTCCAGAATTGAGCGAAAACGCGAACAATGCATCTTCATTATTATTTAATCTATTGAATTGGTCTAAGTCTCAAATGCAAAATCTGCAGCCAAAGCCTGAGTTATTTAATATTCAAGAAGTATTTCAAATTAAAATATCTCTTATTGAAAAAAAGGTAAATGATAAGGGTATTATTCTTATTGACGAATCTCGTCGTGAGTTTGTATACGCAGATAGAAGTATGTTAGAAATTGTTATTCAGAATTTAATAACTAATGCTGTAAAGTTTACTGGCAAAGGCGATGTGATTACAGTATCTAACCAAGATTACAATGGTAAGGTTTTAATATGTGTAGAAGATACTGGAATTGGTATTTCTGAAGATAATCAGAAAAAATTATTTAATGCTAAAAAGAACTTTACGACCATAGGCACAGGAAATGAAAAAGGAACTGGTCTTGGATTAACCATTTGTAAAGATTTAGTTGAATTGAATAATGGTCGTATTTGGGTAGAAAGCACACCTAATATCGGTAGTAAATTCTTTATAGAATTACCAAAAGCAAAATTATCTGAATAAGATTAAACGTCTTTAATTACTTTTTTGGCAAAAACACCTCGGCCATCATACAACGTGCGCTTCCGCCGCCACAGGTTTCAATCGTATCTAAAGAACTCGATAAAATAGGGCAATGTTTTTCAATAGCTGCTATCTGACTAGTCGTTAAACTATCATGTGCCGCTTTACTCATAATCATATAACGTTGTTGTTGTTCACCTCTTAACTGTAACATGTTTCCTGCAAATTGATGCATTTGTGCTTCGGTAATAGAAATGATTTCTTTTCCGTCTTGCTTTAGATGCTTTACAACGTTTTTACGTTCTTTCTTATCATCAATTGTGTCTAAGCAAATGACAGCAAAAGTTTCTGCTAAACACATCATAACATTAGTATGGTATATGGCTAGTCGCTTACCACCTACACTTTGATTTGCTGTAAAAACAACTGGCGTGTATTCAAAATCTTCACAAAACTCTATAAACAAATCTTCGTCAGCTCTTGGCGATAATGCACAATAGGCTTTGCTGTTAACACGGTCTAGAAGCAGACTTCCTGTTCCTTCTAAAAAAACACCTTCCTTTTCCGCAGAAGTATAGTCTACAATATTCTCAATTTTAAACCCTTCAGCTTCAAGCCGAATAAAAACCTCTTCGCGTCGTTCTTTCCGTCTGTTTTGAGCAAACATTGGATAAATGGCAATATCTCCATTTGCATGAAAACTTACCCAGTTATTTGGAAAAACTGAATCTGGAGTATCCATTAATTCATCATCATTCTCTACTATAACAGTGATACCAACGGCTCTTAATTTATCTACAAAAGCATCAAATTCTTGCTGAGCCTTTATATTAATATCTGTATTTTTTAAATCAATATCTTCTTGAAAATAATTATTGACTGCCGTTTGCTCATTCTTCCTAAAACTTACAGGACGAATCATTAATATAGTATCTGTGGTTTGCTGCATGAATATAAATATATTATGACGTAAAATTAGTCATTTTTACAATCTGAAAATTAAACTATAAAAAGTTTTTCTGCCCTAAAATGCCTAAGTTTGACAGTCAATAAATTACACCATGAAAAAAACTCTATTTCTTATACTAATCATAGTTTCGTGTAACCAAAAACAGTCAAAATCAGATTTTGATTTTACAACTATTTTTGAGAAAAGTGAGGGCTTAGAAACTGCGACATATCATCAAACTATTAATTACTACACAGAGTTAGCTTCTAATTATCCTCAAATTTCTATTAAAAGCACTGGAGAAACAGATTCTGGCGAGCCGTTACATATTGTAACACTTAGCCCTATTCCTGGCACTTTTGACTATAAAACATTAAGAAAAGACCACAGAATTTTACTGATTAACAATGGTATACATCCGGGAGAATCCGATGGTATTGATGCTACTATGATGCTCTTTAGAGATATAGTACAAGGTTATATAGAAGCGCCAAAAAATACGGTGCTAGTAACGATTCCTATATATAATGTTGGTGGAAGTCTCAATAGAAATTCAGGCACAAGAACTAACCAAAATGGTCCAAAAGAATATGGTTTTAGAGGTAATGCTCGTAATTATGATTTAAACCGTGATTTTATAAAAACGGATACCAAGAACGCAAAAACATTTGCAAAACTATTTCATTTAGTACAACCAGATGTTTTTATAGACAATCACGTAAGTAATGGCGCAGATTACCAATACACACTAACACATCTATTTACACAACACAACAAATTGGGTGGTGTATTAGGCAATTATTTACATACGCAAATGATGCCAAAATTAGAAGAAAAATTGGAAGCTAAGCAATGGGATATTACACCTTATGTAAATGTATTTAATCGCACGCCTGAGTCTGGTTTTTCACAATTTAAAGATTCGCCAAGATACTCTACGGGCTATACCACATTATTCAATACACTAGGCATGATGGTAGAAACTCATATGCTTAAACCTTATAAAAAACGTGTTGAAGGTACTTATGAGCTTATGAAAAGTATGATAGAAATCACGGAAGACCAAGGTGAAACTATTTCGGCATTAAGAAACGAACAAACCCAAACATGGTCTATTGGAGACACATACCCTATAGCATGGCAAATAGACACCTCTAAATACTCAACTCTAAAATTTAAAGGCTTCGAAGGTAACCAAATCAAAAGCCAACTTACCGGTGTAAAACGTTTAAAATACAACCCAAATAAAGCGTTTACAAAGGATGTTAAATATCAAAACTATTTTAAAGCTTCAGATTCAGTTATAATTCCAAAAGCCTATGTCATTCCTCAAGGGATGCACCATATTATTGAACGATTACAACTAAATAATATTGAACTCGTTCAACTAAAAAACGATACTATTCTTAATGTAGAATCGCATAGAATTGAGGATTATAAAACACGTCAATCGCCTTATGAAGGTCATTATTTACACTATAACACTAAAGTTAAAACTACAAAAGAACAGATGGCATTTAGAGCAGGTGATTATCTTGTAAACCTCAACCAAAAAGGCATGCGCTATCTTCTTGAAACTTTAGAACCAGAAGCTCCTGATTCTTTTTTTAACTGGAATTTCTTCGATACCATTTTACAGCAAAAAGAAGGATTTTCCCCTTATGTTTGGGAAGACAAAGCACAATTACTTCTAAAAAGTAATCCTAGACTTCAAATAAAATTCAATATCAAAAAAAGTTACGATAAAGACTTTGCGAACAATTGGTATGCACAGTTAGATTGGTTACACAAACAGAGTCTTAATTATGAAAAATCACACATGCAGTATCCTATATATAGGTTACCTTAAATTTTTCGAAATCTAACAGCGCAGCCCTCTATACAAAGCACAAAATAAGTAAGAAACTGACCCTCAATTTCAAACTGGTATTCAAAATCTTCTATACCACATTCATCAGTAGTAAAGGACATATTTTCTTCTGAGAATATACCACTAGTAGGCTCGGTCACATCCTCAAAGACATCACATAATGAACCATTTGAAGTTACAATACCATCGGCGTTAAATGTAATCGTCTTATTACTAGAAACCGGTCTAAAAACCCCACTACCATCACCAGGGTCTACTAAGGTTTCGACTAATTGCCAAGTTCCTAATAATTCTGCTTCAGATTCATCTTCTTCACAAGACAAAAGAC
>CAZBMY010000066.1:2638-10142 GCA_964492855.1 uncultured Flavobacteriaceae bacterium | reverse complement strand
CTCTCAGATACGCCTTCTGTTGTTTTTGGTATTTTAACTACCCATCGAATTTCATAATTATCTTTATCCTTCCATTTTTGAAGCATGAATAAATAGTTATCTAAAAAAACAATTCTATCCTCGCCAGTGTATTTTCCGTTTCTAACCACATAGCCTACTTTATCTTGTAATTTTTTGTTTCCTTCGTAATTACTTGCGTAATAAGTTACCGGATAGGCAATATGATCTGGAAAATAAGTATAAGTTGCATTACGATCTGATTCTCTTGGGTGATTGGGATATTTTTTTAAAAAAATTTCAAAATGCGCATTAGGTTGGTTTTTATCAAATTTTATATCAGAAATATTTACAACACCTCTATGACTATTATACAAATCGGCAACAATTTTATAGTCGCCCTTAGATACCATATTTCTTATAATTTCGCTTTGGTGTTTTACACTCTGTGCTTGTGTAAAGATTGATAATAAAAACCCAAAAATGGCTGTTAACTTAGTTCGTTTCATTTTTATAAATTTTAAAAAACAAAAATGCCTCAGTTAAGAGGCATTAAAGGAAATTTATTTCCGAAAACAATCTATTTTTTTCTGAATAGCACTTAGGTATTAAAAACCTCTTGTATTACTTTCATAAATTCGTCTCGTTTATCTTTTGATATTGGTATTGTCTTACTGTTACTCATCACTAAGTGCTGTCCATCTCTTTTAGAGAGCTCTTTAATATGCTTTAAGTTTACTAAATACGAACGATGTGGCTTGTAAAATATAGGTAATGTACTTAATTGAGACACAAAGTGTTTTAAAGGCTTACAAATTAATTCAGACTTACCATTTTCTAAATACACCTTCGTATACATGCCGTCTGCTTCAAACAAAACAATATCGTCATGAGAAATAAAAATAACACCTTTGGGAATTTCTAAGGCAATTTTATTAAGTGCCAATTGATTGAATGCTTTTTTTAAATCGAGTAATTGATGATTTATCTTACTTTCTTTTAATGCTTTTATTGCCTTGTGAGTGGCAATTTTTAACTCATTGGTATCTATAGGTTTCAACAAATAGTCAATAGCTGATAGCTTAAAAGCTTCTACCGCATATTGGTTATAGGCTGTTGTGAAAATGATTTGAAATTCAATATCTTGACTCCCTAATAAATTTAAAATCTGAAGTCCAGAGTATCGCGGCATTTCAATATCTAAATACACAATATTTGGTTGAAAATTTTCTATTACATCTAAACCAGATTCTAAATCTGAAGCGAGTAGAATCTCATTAATTTCAGGACAATTATCTTGCAATAAACGTTCTAATAATCGTCTTGCTTTACTTTCATCATCTATTATTAGTGCTTTCATCCTATTTATTTAGTGGTATTGTAATAATCACTCGTGTCCCAGTAGCAGATTGGGACTTCAAATCTTTAATTTCGACTAGTATTTTATTAGTTCGACTAATATTTAATAAATCTATACGCTTTTTATTAGCACTTGAAGCAAAAGATTTGTGATTTGGATATCTTTCTTTATTTATTTCTTTAGACTTTTCAATACCTATTCCGTTGTCTTCAATAGAACAGTACAATTCATTCTTCATTAAATCTATTTGAAAATCAATGTTTAAAAATCTATTATTTTCTTTATGCATAAGACCATGCTTAATGGCATTTTCAACATATGGTTGTATAAATAATGATGGTACTTTTATAGTTTTAGCATCTATTTTTTTAGACACAAAAACATTATAGTCTAGTAAACCTTCAAATCTATTTTGCTCAAGTTCTAAATATATATTGAGTGCATCTATTTCCTCAGATAACAAAACTTCATTTTCTCTGCTGTGCTCTAGATATATACGTATAAGTCTTGAAAATTTAATAAGATAAGAACTTGCTAATTCTTTTTCATTAAACACAATATACTCTTGTATAGAATTTAATGCATTAAAAATAAAATGAGGATTCATTTGCGATCTCAAATTTTCTAGCTGAGAAAGTACAAGCTGTTTATTTATCTGTTCTTTTTGAAGAATCTCAGACTGCTTTTTCTCAATTTTTTTTATCTTATTTGTAAAGATTAAATAGATAAATATCGAGGTTATTAATAATATTAAGCCATAAAACCACCACTGTTTCCAAAATGCTTTTTTAATTATAAAGCTAACCGAACTTACGTTACTATCATCATTGCTATCGGCCAAAACTGATTTTACTTCAAAAGTATAGTTACCACTAGGAAGACTATAATAGCTTACCGTATTAGATTTATTAATATCTGTTTGCCATGTATCACTCTGTCCAATTAAACGAAATTGGTTTTGGTAATTCAAAAAACTATTGAATCCATTGGCATTAAAAGTGAATTTTATAGAATTTTCATCATATTCTAGTTCATAATATGACTTTAATAATCTACTCTCTAGTCCAACACTAACATCGCTAATAAATACTTTAGGTACTTTTTTAGTTTTAAAAGCTTTGTTCTTATCTAAACTAAATATCCCAGTATTGGTAGAAAAAAAAACTTTTTCGTCTTCAATTTCTATATCACTGATGCGATATGAAGGAATACCATTTTGTTTTGTAAGATTTTTTATTTTATTATTCTCAGTATTGATGTATTGAATTCCCTCATCTGTAGAAATCCATAATTGATTCCCATCATTTTTTATCGTACTTATTCGATGTGATAATAGTCCGTTATTACTATTAAAATGACTAATAACCTTATCACCACTTATACAGTAAATACCATCATTAAAAGTTGATACCCAAATTTTTTGGTTATCTGTTTCTACGATTGTCTTTACTAGTAATGTTTTCCCTCTATATTGTATTTTTTGACTATCTAATTTATCATTAAAAACAAAAAGTCCATCAACAGTACTTATGTATGTTTTGTCACTATTTTTAGAATAGTAATTAGTGTAAGAACGTTTATCAATTAACCTTCTTTGTAATTTATAATCCTTACTAACCAAATAGGCACTACTGTAAGAGGATTTTATAAAATAATTATTTCTATTAATTGATAGAATTTTAGAGCCTATTAGTGCTTTATCATTAACCTTATTATAATTTAATGTTGAATTATTAAGCTTATAAATTGATTTTTCTTTTATAATAAGGGTTTCATCTGAATTTGGTAGTCGCTTAACCTCGGAAACTCGAGATACTGAACTTGTATCTATAATATTGTAATCTGAAGTTTTAGTGTTAAAAGTTCCAACTTTACCATCTGTAGTGCCAAATATCAAAATATTATTATCTAGTTTTTCTAATTTGGTAATATTTAAATCTTCTTTTTTATATTGATGCTGATATATACTAATATTAGGAATGACATAGATACCGTCACCTTTTGTAATAACCCAATAGTTAGTATCACTGTCTTTTATGATTTTAGTTATAAACCTATCTTTAAAATAAACATCTTTCAATTTTAGCCTCCTATTTTCTAAGTGACAAACATATATCCCTGAATCTGTTGAAAACCAGACTTCATTTTTGTAAAACGATGTGTAAATTATTTTTCGATTTCTAATTTCTGGAGGTATTCTTACAGGATGAAAAGTTGATTCTAAAAAATCAAAGTCATAAAATTCGTTCTTTCCAAATCTTAAAAAATGAAACAAATTTATTGTTCCATTGGACGTAATTTGAACTCTATCTTCTACTCCATAATCAGTTGAATAACTATCAAAAACATCCAGTTCTAAACTATCTATAGTTTTGAATGATTTATCTGAATATATCAAAAAATTTCCCTTAGTAAACAAATAGCCTTCAGGTATAGTCTCTATAGCCCCCATATAAATTAAATCATCAAAATCTTTTTTAATTTCTTTAGTTTCTATGTCAACTCTAAAAACATTTTGATTAAGTAAAACAATAAGTTCTTTTTGAGTAATGATAAATTCGGCTAACTCACCATTTAATATATTACCTAAATCAATAAAAAGCTTTAGTCTTTTATTTTCAGTGTAAAAAAATTGACCAGAAATATTATTACACCAAACACGACCTTTTTCATCTAGTTTGGTTCCAAAAACTGCGTTCCCTTTTTGTTTAGCATGCGAATAATAATCAAAATTACGACCGTTATACCTATACAAACCCTTATCGGCAGCTAACCAAATATAACCATTAGAGTCTTCCGTAATATTGTAAAATTCAATATCCGGTAATCCATCTTTTTCTGTCAAATGAATATTAGCGGGATGCTGTGAAAAAGCATTTAAACTAAATATTATAAAAAAAAACAGAAATTCATATAAATTATTTTGGCTAGTCATCACCTTAAAAGTAATAGTTTTAGGCTTTTCTTAGAATTCTTTTTTTCTAAAAGCAGTCTTTTTATTTCTAAACTAAAACTAAAAAGGCTACCCTTGGGTAGCCTTTTTAGTTTTAGTATAAAAAATTAAGCGTCTTCCTCATCTTCTTTAACCTTCTTCTTTAAAGACTCAGCTGCATCACCTTTTTTAGCCGTATCATACATGATTGGTGTTGCAATAAACACCGATGAATATGTACCAACAACTACACCTACTATTAAAGCGAACAAGAACCCTCTTAAAGAGTCTGCTCCTAAAAAGAACATTGCTAATAACACAACTAATGTTGTTAACGATGTATTTAAAGTTCTACTTAACGTACTGTTTACAGAAGCATTAATCGTTTTACCTAGGCTCCAACTAGTATGCTCATTCAAATACTCTCTAATTCTATCAAAAACAACCACGGTATCATTCAACGAGTAACCAATTACGGTTAAGATAGCTGCGATAAATGCTTGGTCTATTTCCATACTAAATGGCATAAACTTCCATGTTAATGAGAATATACCTAATACAATTAAAACATCATGGAATACTGCTGCAACAGCCCCTAATGAGAATTGCCATCTCTTAAAACGAATTAAGATATAAAGGAAAACCACAACAAGTGAACCTAAAATAGCCCAAATAGAAGACTTCTGAATATCATCTGCTATCGTTGGGCTTACTTTACTAGATAACATCTTACCTATTTTAGCATCACCAGAACCATCTAAGAATTCTTGATATGTAATACCATCTGGTAAGTACGTTAATAAGGCATCGTATAATTTACGTTGTACATCTTCATCTGCTTCTGTCGAATTATCATCAACTCTATATTTTGTTGAAATTTTAAGTTGATTATCAGAACCAATAGTCTTTACTTCTGCACTGCTAAATACTGCTGGGTCGTTTAAAGTCTTCGCAACCTCTTCTGTAGATACCGATTGTGCAAAACGAACTTGATACGTACGTCCACCAACAAAATCGATACCTGCATCTAATTTATTAGTAAACAATGATGCAATACCAGCAGTCACTAAAATTCCAGAAATCACATAAGCAATCTTACGCTTGCTTAAGAAGTTGACATTAATATTTTGCAAGAACCCTTTTGTAATTGCTGTAGAGAAATCTAACTTTCCGCCACGACCAACATACGAATCAATCAATAATCTTGTGATAAAGATTGCTGTAAATAACGATGTTAAAATACCTATGATTAATGTTGTTGCAAAACCTTTAATCGGTCCTGTACCAAATACAAATAAGATTAATGCTGTTAAACCTGTTGTAATATTGGCATCCAAGATAGAAGATAATGCATTTGCAAAACCATCCTTAATTGCTGCTTTTTGGTCTTTCCCTTTAGCTAACTCTTCTCGAATACGCTCAAATATAAGCACATTAGCATCTACTGATATACCAATAGTTAATACAATACCTGCAATACCAGGAAGCGTTAATACCGCTCCTAAACCAGATAATACTCCGAAGATTAATAAGATGTTAAACAATAAAGCAACATCTGCAAAACCACCTGCTTTCCCATAGTAAAAAATCATCCAAAGTAATACGAAAGCTAAAGCTAAACCAAACGATACCATACCTGAATCGATAGCTTCTTGACCTAAAGAAGGCCCAACCTCATCTGCTTGAACAATTTCAGCTGAGGCAGGTAACTTACCAGCTCTTAATACATTTGCTAAATCGGTAGCTTCTTCTAAAGAAAATGTTCCTGAAATCTGAGAATTACCACCAGCAATTGGTCCTGTACTTACACCTGGAGCTGAATACACAATATTATCTAAAACAATAGCAATATTTCCTCTGGTTTCATATGCGACTTTAGTCATTGCTTCCCAAGTCTTAGCCCCTTTAGCGTTCATTTGCATGCTAACTGCAGGGCGATTTAATTGATCATAGTCTTGTCTAGCATCAGTAATTACAGCGCCGCTTAATTGTGGTTCATCATCCCTATTACTCTTAAGCGCATATAAATCAACAAATTCAGAATCTTTATCTGCTGGCTTCCCCCAAGCAAAACGTGCATAACGTTGCTCTGCAGGTAATAAATCGCGATTAGCTTCTAATTTTTTAAGAACTTCTGCCTTATCCTTAGCTAAAAATGTTCCAATAACTGGACCACCTTGACCTATACCTTGAATACCTAAAGGATTTACATCCTCTTGTACAGCTGTTGAATCGGTTTCAATTTGACCTGTTAAATCATCAATAACACTTGATGTTGAATCTGCTGCTGTTTCAGCATTAGCTGATTCTGTTTCAGCAGTCTCAGTTTCAGCATTTGCTTTTTGAGCATCAACTAAACGCTGGTTAACTTGAAATAAATAACTAGCTAAATCTTGAGTTGTATAGGTTTCCCAAAATTGTAATTGTGCTGTTTTTGTAATGATATCTACAACACGCTCTCTGTCTTTAGCTCCTGGTAATTCAATTAAAATACGACCACCATTTCCTAAACGTTGAATGTTTGGAGATGTTACACCAAACCCATCAATACGATTACGTAATACCTCAAAAGCAGAAACAATAGATTCATCTACTTTTCTTGTGATAATACTTTTCACTTCATCATCAGACATATTAAATGTAATGTCATCACTCAACGTACGGTTTGCAAATATATCTGGTGATGCTAATTTAGTTTCACCTTTAATCTCATCAAAAGCCGTGTAAAACGATTCTAAGTAAGAATCCTGAGAGTCTTTCTGAAGCTCCTCTGCATTTTCTAAAGCCTGATTAAAAATTGGGTCTTTACTATTATTTGCCAATCCTTTTAAAATATCTTTTACAGATATCTCAATAATGGCGTTAATACCACCTTTTAGGTCTAAACCTAAATTCATGGCATTATCTTTTACTTCACTATATGTAAATTTACCTACACCTATGTTGTAAACTTCCTGATTGTTTAAAGAATCTAAATAACGTAGCTCAGCAGTACTTATGTCACTACTTTCTGTATACTTTGATTGCGCAAACTGTTTTGCGTCTTTTTCAAGTTGATTAGCTTTAAAGGTAAATGATAATTGGTAGATACTTACCAATCCAAATAATACCGCAAAAAGCTTTACTAATCCTTTATTTTGCATTGTTTTTGGTTTTATGCTGAAAATTTCAGCAAGTGTTTAATTAAAATTTTGTGCGCCAGTTCGAGTGATTTT
>CAZBMY010000066.1:0-2538 GCA_964492855.1 uncultured Flavobacteriaceae bacterium | reverse complement strand
TATTAAGCTAAAGGTCCAGCCCTAGTTTCTGGAATATTATGTGATGTACTATCTGAAGTAAATACAGTTGATGTAGTCGCGTTATATTTGGATGAGAAAACAACATCAGTTTTATCTTTAACTACTGAAAAATTAAACTTGAAAACTTTTGGTTGTGCAGAACGATTACTCTTTAAGTTAATAGTGGCGACTTGATGCCCTTCAAAATCCCATGCAGACGTTTTACCTTTTTCTATCTGAGAAACATCAAAATCATATATGTCGTAACTATTTGAATTCTTCTTAGTTTCTCTATCTAAAGTAATGTCAACTTTCTCTGCAAGTGCTTTTTCAATTTGATATACAGCTACATCACTATAATATGCTATTTTGAAAAATCCATCTTTACTTGACGTAATAGAAATATTCTCAGCCCCAATATGTTGAAGTGTACTTGAAATCTTTTCTAATGAAGCCTGTGTTTGAGAAGAAGACAAGTCGACACTCGAGAACTGAATACGAACCTCTTGATTTACTTTTGGTTTTTGGTATTGCTGAATAATGCCTAACATGGTTAGACTCATCACAAAACTAAATATGTACCATTTTACTCGCACGCGCAAATATAAAAAAAGACTACAAATTGCAGTCTTTAATTTTTAAATATTTAATCTCTCTTAAGTTTACATTTTTGAGTAACCTTCTGGTGGAGTCATATTAAATTTACTATCCTCTACTGGTTTAGAGTCTAATTTTGTAACCTCTGTTGTAACAACAATTTCTGAGCCCATTTGGTTCATTGTTATAACCATATATAGAGGATATCCTTTTACCTTGTTACCTAAAATTGCTGTTTGTTGTGTCTTTACTCCTTCAATTTTATCTGTCACAAACATTTCCATTTTCATCTCAGTACCTTGTTGATTTAATGTTACAATATATTGCTTAAGGTCATATCCTAATACATTTTTTGTTTCTGTGCCTTCTGTTACGGTTATGTTTTTAAGCATTTCATCTGTAACTTCTATCTTTTGAGATACATATTTTTTACCTAAACCTGGTACATCCATTAACTGCAATAATTCATTAGATTCAGAATCTATAATTACTGTCATATCACCAGACATTGGGTTTGAAGATTCTGTTCTAGACTTCATCCCATCAACATAAGTCGTTGACATCATCTCTCCCATTGCAGATAAGCTGGCATTGACTTGTTCATTAGGAGACGTCATACTCTGCTTCATAGTAATTACGCCTTCAGTAAATTTATCTTGTGCAATAGCTGTAAGTGATATACCAAGAGCTAACACAAATACTAATATCTTTTTCATAGTTTTATATATATATAAAACCTCATTAGTTATAACTAACAAGGCTTTGTTATAGTCATTTCTTTAATTTATTTTAAAGTTCTAAAAGACCATTTGTCTTTTTAACACCTTCAGCACTTGCTGCCATGTGCTCTTTTTCTGCTGCACTTAATGGCACATTAACAATTTTCTCTATACCATTACGTCCTAATACCACAGGTACCCCTATACAAAGGTCATTTAATCCATATTCACCATCCAATAATGTAGAGCATGGGAAAATCTTCTTTTGGTCGCAAGCAATAGCTTGCACTAGACCAGAAACCGCAGCTCCAGGAGCATACCATGCAGAAGTACCTAATAATTTAGTTAATGTTGCGCCACCTACTTTAGTATCAGCTGCCACTTGCTCTAAACGTTCTGTTGATAAAAACTCAGATACTTTTATAGAATTTCTTGTCGCATGAGATGTTAATGGCACCATACCTTTATCACTATGACCTCCAATAACCATTCCGTCAACATCACTAATTGGTGCCTCTAAAGCTTCAGCTAATCTGTATTTGAAACGTGCTGAATCTAATGCACCTCCCATACCAATAATTTTGTGCTTTGGTAAATCAGTCGTTTTGTGCACTAAATAAGTCATAGTGTCCATAGGATTACTCACTACGATAAGAATCGTATTTGGTGAATGTTCTACTAAACTTGAAGAAACAGACTTAACAATACCTGCATTGATTCCTATTAATTCTTCACGTGTCATCCCTGGTTTACGAGGAATACCAGATGTAATTACACAAATGTCACTATTTGCAGTTTTAGAATAATCGCTTGTACTTCCTGTAATTTTGGTATCAAAACCATTAAGCGAAGCCGTTTGCATCAAATCCATTGCCTTACCT
This sequence comes from uncultured Flavobacteriaceae bacterium, assembly GCA_964492855.1. Taxonomy (GTDB): domain Bacteria; phylum Bacteroidota; class Bacteroidia; order Flavobacteriales; family Flavobacteriaceae; genus Winogradskyella. The sequence continues at coordinate 341 of CAZBMY010000066.1, read as the reverse complement.
TCGGCATAGCCTTCTTTAATATCTAATAATACGACTTCTGAAGCAAAATTTTTAATTGCAATATACTCGGCACAACTTGCACCTACGGCTCCTGCGCCTACTACAGTAACTTTCATTTGTATTGTTTTTTGTATTGTTAATATTTTGAAACACAAATTTACGAGTTTAACAAATAAACTCAATGAATTATATCATAGTATTAACAAATAAAAAAAGAACTACCAGTATGATAGTCCTTTTTTAGTATAAATAAATATTGATTTAAGCATCAATATTTGCGTAAATAGCATTCTTTTCAATAAATTCTCTACGCGGTGGAACTTCGTCACCCATTAACATAG
>CAZBMY010000065.1:0-10166 GCA_964492855.1 uncultured Flavobacteriaceae bacterium | reverse complement strand
ACAATCTCCATTTTATTTAATAGAAAACTAGCATTCATGTTTTGACAAACACCTTGCTTTAATTTATAATCAAAGAAAAGTTCATCGTTGACTATTTCGGCGTCGAAGTAATAATTTTTCACAGCTTCTAATTCTGATTCAATTTCAGTAAGACTCAAATCGTGTGTTGCAATGATACCGGTAGCATTTAGTTTTACTAATTTTTCTACAAACTTTCTAGAACCAATAGCTTTGTCTGTACTGTTTGTTCCTTTTAAAATTTCGTCAAGTATTATAAAGTAATTGTTGTCTTTTTCAATAGTATCTACAACAAATTTAAGGCGCGTCAATTCGCTAAAAAAGTAACTACTATCGTCAGTTAATGAGTCTGTAGTTCGCATACTTGTTATGAGTTTAATTGGCTTATAACTGCTTTGTTTTGCGCAAACAGGTAATCCTGTATTGGCCATAACTATATGCAGAGCTACTGTTCTTAAAAATGTACTTTTCCCCGCCATATTTGCCCCAGTTATTATAAAAAACTCCTCTTCTTTTAGCTCTAAATCACTATCTATACGCTTATCTTCTACTAATAAAGGATGACCTAATTCTGAGGCTAAAATCGTATGTGTATCAGAAGTTATTTTAGGATATGAAAATTGCTGGTGGTTAAAGGCATAGCTTCCTAAACTATTGTAAGCATCAAAGAAGGTGACTACTTCAAACCAATCTTCGACTTTGTTGGCATAGGTTTTTATCCAATTTTCGATATAATAGCTTTGTCTGATGTCTGATAAGAAATAACCATTGCCGAAAATGGCGGAAATCAAATTATTTCTGTTGTCTAATGTATCTATATGCTTTGAAAATTTGGTAAAGATTGATGAAGCCTTCTGACCTTCCTGCTCTATTTGACTTTGTTGTTCTTTTAATAAATCTGATGAGAATGGATTAGTTTCAATCTTTTTCAAGAGTAAAGCATATTGTCTAAAAGTATCTTTTGCCTTTGAGGAATGTTGTGATAATTCATTTATTTTTTTAAGGAATTTAGCTGTAATTCCTAAGCCCAATATAAGCCAGTAGCCTAAAACCCCAATCGGAATAATTTCGGCAATTGTAAGCCCTGCCACTACTAATGATAGCAAGCTAAAAGCTAAGGTTATATACAACCATGTTTTGCTTAAAAAGGGTTTATAATTCTTTAACCACTTTATAATAGACTCTGCGGAATGTTCTGTTTTGACACCTTGTGCAATAGCTCTATAATTTTGATACCACTCAGGGTTTTGCGCCAACTCTTTTATAGCGTCTTGACGCTTTGGTATCTCTACAATTTTATTTGCTAAAAGACTATCCGCAAACTTCTGAGTACCTTCTTTTATCGTTGTTCTATTGGTGAATTGAAAAAAAGAACCCATGCCAAATAAATCAATATCTAAACTATAAAAGTGCTTTGGATTTTGAAACTCTGAACCATCTGCTCTTTCGTAAAAATCCCCTGAAGCTATGGCAATCTCTTCTTCGTTAATTTTTACTAAACGTTTATGTCGTTGTCTCTCTAATTTTAAATCTGTGTATTTAGAAAGAAGGAATAAAAAAATGATAACACCAGCAATTGCAATAGCTAATGCAAGCTGCCATTGCTTAAAAGTGAAGTAAATTCCAATTCCTGTTAAAACAAAAACAGAAAGGCGTAATACACTATACAGGCTTAATTTTTTGAATAAATGTCTAGATTTATTCTGGTGAGATTCTAATTGGGTTTTATAAAACTCTAAGTGATGCTTCATGGTTATTTGTAATAGCGAAATATACTAAAAACAAACCCTTTCAAATAGTGTCTTAACAAGGAATTACAAGCCTTTTTGATCAATATTTTTAAAAACGTTAATTATGATACTTACAGCATTCTTATAAAACTCTGGTGTAATATCAGAAAAATCATCTGTTGGTTTGTGGTATGCAGGATGATCCTCATTCCCGAAGTATAAAAAAGGAATTTTTTCTCTATGAAATGGCCCGTGATCTGATGAGTATGTCCAATCTTGTTTACCATCCTTACCATCATGGCCAACGATTAATTTTGAATCTGTTGGGTTTTGAAATTCGGATATAATCTTTTGTAAACCTTCATTATATCTAGTTCCTACAACATATAGTTCGTTTTTAGCACTTCGGCTAATCATATCCATATTGATATTTACCATAATATCTGAACCTTTCATTTTTTCAACAAAATATTTTGAACCTTGTAATCCCATTTCTTCAGCATCAAAAGCAGCTAAAACTACAGAGTGTTTTGGAGGATTGTTTTTAAAATATTCTGCAAATGCAAATAATGCAGCTATACCAGAGGCATCATCATCTGCGCCATTATATATTTTTCCGTCTTTAGATATGCCAAGATGATCGTGGTGCGCACTTATAACTATATATGTTTTGGGAAATTTTGTGCCTTCTATTTTAGCCAATACATTTTTCCCTTTATATTCTTTATCTCTTCTTTTAAAACTGAACTCGTGCTCGTAACCACTGCCAAAAGGGCTAACGCCTAAAGACTTAAACTGTTCGATAATAAACTGACGTCCTTTTTCATTTCCTTCTTTTCCAGTTTTACGACCTTCGTACTCATCAGAACTTAGTGTTTTTAGTCGTTCTAATAATTGATTTTCATCAAAATGAGTTATAGTGTTTTGAGCACAGCTTATTGTTGTGCAAAATAACAAACAGGTTAAGGAATAAAATACGTATTTCATGTTAGGGGATTTGATATCAAAGTAAATAAAAAATCCTAAGATAAAATTTATCTTAGGATAATATTATGTTTAATTTTTTTGGCGTTTAGCCTTTTAAACTTGCTGTCAAATATTCGCGATTCATACGAGCAATATTCTCTAGAGAAATGCCTTTAGGGCATTCTACTTCACACGCTCCTGTATTTGTGCAATTACCAAAACCTTCTTCATCCATTTGCTTGACCATATTAAGTACACGATCTGTCGCTTCAACTTGCCCCTGAGGTAATAACGCAAATTGTGATACTTTGGCAGACACAAATAACATGGCAGAAGAGTTTTTACAACTCGCTACACAGGCACCACAACCAATACAAGTTGCCGCATCAAAGGCTTTATCTGCATTTTCTTTTTCTATGGGGATAGCATTTGCATCTTGGGTATTACCAGACGTATTTACCGAAATAAATCCTCCGGCTTGCTGAATTCTATCAAAAGAAGAACGGTCAACAATTAAGTCTTTAACCACAGGAAATGCCTCTGCTCTCCATGGTTCTATATAAATAGTATCTCCATCTTTAAAGCTACGCATGTGTAACTGGCAAGCTGTTATTTTGGTTTCAGGACCATGAGATCTACCATTGATGTATAATGAACATGTTCCGCAAATACCTTCTCTACAATCGTGATCAAAAGCAACTGGCGCCTCTCCCTTTTCTATAAGTTCTTGGTTTAACACATCTAACATTTCTAAAAAAGACATGTCAGGAGATATACCGCTTACGGGATAGTCCACAATTTTTCCTTTATCACTAGCGTTTTTTTGACGCCATATTTTCAACGTTAAATTCATCATAGCAATTTTATTTATAACTTCTCTCTTTCACTTCAATATTATTATACTCTAAAGTCTCTTTATGATGTATGGCATCACTAGGTTTTCCTTTATATTCCCATGCTGAAACGTACTGAAATTCTGGACGTCTTAGGGCTTCTCCACTTTCTGTTTGATATTCTTCTCTAAAGTGTCCACCAGCAGACTCTTCACGTTCTAAAGCATCTTTAGCAAATAACTCTCCTAACTCAAGGAAATCTGCCACACGGCCTGCTTTTGCCAACTCTTCATTATACTCGTCCTGCGTTCCTGGTACAAAAACATTTTTATGGAACTCTTCACGTAGCTCCGCAATCTCAGTAATTGCTTCTTTTAGTTCTTTTTCATTACGAGCCATTCCACATTTGTTCCACATGATTTTTCCTAAACGCTTATGGAAATAATCTACAGATTTTGTCCCTTCGTTATTGATGAGCTTATTGATTTCTGTTCTTACTTTTTCTTCGGCTTCATCAAATTCTTTAGTGTCCGTTGGAATTGTTCCTGTTCTAATATCATGAGCTAAATAGTCCCCAATAGTATAAGGCAACACAAAATACCCATCAGCTAATCCTTGCATTAATGCAGATGCTCCTAGACGGTTAGCGCCATGATCAGAGAAATTAGCCTCTCCGATAGCATATAAACCAGGAACTGTTGTCATTAAATTATAATCTACCCATAGGCCTCCCATAGTGTAATGCACTGCAGGGTAAATCATCATTGGTGTTTCGTATGGATTCTGATCTACGATTTTCTCATACATCTGAAATAAGTTACCATATTTATTTTCTACCACTTTTTTACCTAAGTCGGTAATTAATTTTTTGTCATCAACGTCAAGGCCTTTTACATAGGCTTGCTCTTTACCATAACGCTCAATAGCGGCAGCAAAATCAAGATAAACAGCCTCTCCAGTTTTATTAACACCGTAACCTGCATCACAACGTTCTTTTGCCGCTCTTGAAGCTACATCACGAGGTACTAAATTACCAAATGCTGGGTAACGACGTTCTAAGTAATAATCTCTATCGTCTTCAGCTAAATCTGTCGGTTTTAGACTACCTTCTCTTATAGCCTCAACGTCTTTTTTATGTTTTGGCACCCAAATTCGTCCATCGTTTCTTAGAGATTCAGACATCAATGTTAACTTTGATTGATGGTCTCCAGAAACAGGAATACAAGTTGGGTGAATTTGTGTATAACAAGGGTTTGAAAAGAAAGCACCACGTTTGTGTGCTTTCCAAGCAGCGGTGACATTACTTCCCATAGCGTATGTTGATAAATAGAAAGCATTTCCGTAACCTCCTGTGCCTAAAACAACAGCGTGAGCAGAATGTCTTTCAATCTCACCTGTTACCAAGTTACGCGCAATAATACCTCTAGCTTTGCCATCTACTTTAACCACATCAAGCATTTCATGGCGTGTGTACATTTTTATTTTACCACGACCAATCTGGCGATTCATAGCTGCATAAGCCCCTAATAATAATTGTTGTCCGGTTTGACCCTTGGCATAAAACGTACGAGAAACTAAAACCCCTCCAAAAGAACGGTTATCTAATAACCCTCCATATTCTCTGGCAAATGGTACACCTTGCGCAACACATTGGTCAATAATATTTGTAGATACCTCTGCCAAACGATGCACATTAGCTTCACGAGAACGATAATCGCCCCCTTTTACTGTATCGTAAAACAAGCGGTAAGTCGAGTCACCATCACCTTGATAGTTTTTTGCAGCATTGATTCCTCCTTGTGCAGCAATAGAGTGTGCGCGTCTAGGGGAATCTTGAAAACAAAATGCTTTTACGTTATATCCTAATTCGGCAAGTGTCGCAGCAGCTGAACCTCCAGCAAGCCCTGTGCCAACGACAATAATATCTATTAATCTTTTATTAGCTGGGTTAACAAGATTGATATCGTTTTTATGTTTTGTCCACTTATCTGCTAGTGGTCCTTGTGGTATTTTTGAATCTAAAGCCATACGAATTATAATATGTGATTAAGATGATGATAAAGTGCTATGAAAACGAAACCTAAAGGAACACCAATAGCATAAACTTTAGCAAATCCTTTTAACCCTTTTGTGTATTTATTATTTGCTCCTATAGACTGAAACGCAGAGTTAAACCCGTGTAAAAGGTGAAGCGATAATAAGACAAAAGACACACAGTATGCTATTGTTCTTAAGTGACTCTCAAACTTATGAACTAACTCCTCATAATATCTAAAACCACTTTCAGAATTAGCTGGGTCTATGAGTCCACTCATATCACCAACAACATATTTTGTATTGATTTCTGGGATCCAGAAATCGATAAAATGTAACACCATAAATGCCAACACTACAGCTCCTGTAAGCAGCATGTTTCTACTCATCCAAGTAGAATTGGCAGCACGGCTTGTTTTAGCATACCCAACTTTTCTTGCGCTGTTGTTTTTATACTCCAATACAAAGCCCATTACAAAATGAAATACAACACCAAAAATAAGTACTGGTTGAAGCAAATACTGAATCACCCAAAATGTTCCCATAAAATGAGAGACGTCATTAAATGTATCTGGACTAAAGACAGATAAAATATTTATTGCAAAATGTTGAAGTAAAAAAATCATTAGGAAGAGTGCAGAGAGTGCCATGGCAAACTTTCTTCCAATCGACGAATTTAAAATTCCGCTCATTATCGATTTATTCTTAATTGTTAGTCCAACAAAGATACTGCTCAAATGGCGTTTTGACAACTGCGACTATGACTAATCACTTATTTAGAATGGTTTTAATTAAAAGTCAAAACGTGGATTAACAATTGTGTTATAAATAGAACCAAAAGAATAGTTAAAGCCAACACTAAGGAAATAATTAAAGCCTGATTGCAATTGTTGTTGTTGTAGCAATAACTCTTCAACTGTAAGGTCTCCTCCAGGAATATTGACTTGATTTCTTGTGATAGAATAGCTTCCACTTACATTAAAATTAAAACCTTTAAATAATCGCACATTAGTGCTTAAAAAGAAATTTGTAGCATTCAATGTTGGATCATCTAAAAACTGATTAAAAGATATTTCAGCATTAACATTACCCCACTCTTGGTTTAAACGACCTCCAAGTTGTATCCCGTGTTCCCATAAGAACTCTTCAGTCTTATTAAAAACCGTGCGTTCAATATATTCGTTATAACGAATGCCGTTACGGTAAGAAATGGTCAATTGTTTTTTGGCAGAGTCTGCATAGTCAAAAAAACTATACTCCAAAGCAGGTCTAAATGTTGCAAATAAATCAAAATTACTAAACGTTGAGGTCCCTAAACTTCCAAAAAAACCATAAGACCAATGGTCATTAATACTTAAAACATCATTAATATTTAAACGTTTATTGTTATTAAAAACCTTGAAATCTTCTTCTTCATCTTGGTCATTTATAAATGTAAACGTTGACCTATTTTCTCCGTAGCGTACAAAAAAAGAAAATTTATTCTTCTCAGTCACGCGTCTTGCAGAAGCGTTTACATTAAAATTACTACTGTTGTTAAGTTCCTGTCCATTAAAAAAGCCATTGGCGCCTACTCTAAACAACCAGTAATCCCAGGGGTCTTCTTCTTCAACCTTTTCTTCCTCATCTTCTGGTGTTGGCACATTAACCACAACCTCATCTATAGTTCCTCTTGCGATCCAAAACCTTACTAAACCCAACTTTAGATACTCCATGGTACGTTTACGCTCGTCATCACGGGTCATGTTTGCATCTGTAGAAAAAGAAAGTTTATAATTAATTGCGGCAAGGTCGTTTTTGCCGATAAAATCCATTTCAAAACTTCTTCCGCCAGCACCATTTCTTTGGGTAACAACAAAAATATGTACATCGCCCAAATCCTGGTCCCTTACGAATTGTACGTTTCCTAAATTTTGCCTGAGGAATTCTTGATCACATCTACGACAGTCTAAAAATATTTTAACTTCTTCTATCTCTTCTTCTTGAGCGATTGACAACATAGAAAAGCAAAGAAATGCGAATAACAAAAAGCGATTTAGCATATTAATTTGATTGATTGATGATTTTAGCTTCGAGACAAATGCTCTGTACATAAAACGTAAAAAACGTATTTTAGTATTACTAGCCTAATTACAGCCCGAAACTAGTATTTAAAACTTCAAATACTGTGAAACAAATGTGAAATAAATGTCAATTATTTGATTTTTAAAACCGTTTTCGAACCGTCTACTTCAATAGTATATTCTCCTTTTGGTAAATAATATGTTCCGTTGCCTGCTTCGTTTATAGTCGCACTTTTATTTTCACTCATTAAGGCTTTTCGGCCTTTTTTGGTGAGTTCCAAGTTATAATGGACATAGTTAAACCCTTTGTCTGCATTGACTGAAATTTGGTTTAATTCTGAACCGTTTTTAGAGAATACTTTGATTGTTTTATTCCCTGAAGTTGTGCTATAAAATGTAATCGTTACTTCTGGCTCAAAAGCATCTGACCATTGGCCCCTAGAACTTCCCCAACGACTAGAATGTCTAACAGAACTCACATCAAAAAGAGTAACTGGTTTAGATTTCATATTTGCATCCATCTTCTGTAGCGGCGCAATATTAGCCTTGTAAATGCTTCTACCATGTGTTCCTAGTAACACATCTTTTGCTTCAGGTTGAAGTACAATATCGTGCACAGCTACGTTTGGAATACCATTTGAAAATACATCCCAAGATTCTCCTTGGTTAAAGGAGACATAAGCGCCATTATCTGTACCGAGATACAGTATGTTTTCATTTTCAGAGTCCTCACGAATGACATTTACTGGTGAGGCAGGTATATTGCCACTGATATCATTCCAGGTCTGCCCGTAATTATCACTCATGTATACATAAACCTTAAAATCATCCCAGCGGTACCCATTTAAAGTCACATACACACGTTCTTTTTTATGCTGAGATGCCACAACACGACTTACCCATAAGTCTTTTGGAAAAGCGTCTGAAATTTTAGTCCAACTGCCACCCGCATTTTTAGTTACATACACCAAACCATCATCACTCCCCGTATAAATCAACCCAAACTGAAACGGACTTTCACTAATTGAAGCCAATGTTCCGTAGGCTACATTCCCTTTTTTACCGCCATTGGTTAAGTCTTCGCTAATGGCTTCCCAATCGTTACCCTGGTTCATAGAACGCATTAACTTATTGCCTCCTAGATATAGAATGTCTTGATTGTGTGGCGATAATAAAATTGGCGTTTGCCAGTTAAAACGGTAAGGTGCTTCACCCAATTCATGCTTTATGTTTAAACGAGAGAACTCCTCTGTTTCTAGATTTAATCTAAAATAATTTCCAAATTGAAACCCTGTGTATACAACATTAGAGTTTCTAGAATCTATTTGCACCTGCATGCCATCTCCTCCCATAATGCTCTTCCATGGGTATTGTCCTTGTTGTTGCCAGGCTTTATTTTCTTGAGCATTGTTTGCCCCTTTCCAAACCCCATTATCTTGTAGTCCGCCATACACATTGTATGGTTTTTCGTTATCGACATTGATGGCATAAAACTGCCCGACAGAAGGTGAGTTGTTTTTTATCCAGTTTTCGCCATCGTCGTAGGTAATATTAACACCGCCGTCATTTCCGTTAATCAAATGGTTTGGATTTTTAGGATTAATCCAAAGTGCATGATGATCGGCATGCACATTCTCTGCACTGATGGATGTAAATGTTTTTCCGCCGTCTTTAGACTTCACAATAGGCACACCATAAATGTAAATGTGATTCGCATCTGCCGGAGATACATGGATATGTCCAAAATAATACCCATAACTAAAGTAAATACCATCTAAATAATCCTCATGAGTTTTTTCCCAAGTTGTCCCTCCATCTATACTCTTGTATACCTCAGCACCAACCACTGGTGTATCAAATAACATAGAGTTAGCATCCTCAAGGTATTTTGCTAAGTCAATAGGTTTTACGTTTCCAGAACGTACCATTTGTTTTACGTTTTCGGCACGGTATTTTTCTTGAAAACCGTTTGTCTTTAAAAAAGCATTTAGTTTTTTGTCTTCTAGTGCTAGAAATTCGGCATTAGACATGCCTTTAAAATCTTCTTTTGTTAATCCTCTTTTATCCGAACTCTTTTTACCATCAGGTCTTCTAAACTGGCTATCGTGTACAGCATAAACTGTATTGTCATCAAACACTGCAATTCCAATGCGTCCCACACCTTCACCTGTTGGAAAACCACTGGCTTTTGTAGATACTTTTGTCCAAGTCTCACCTGCATCTGTACTTTTATAAATCGCAGAATTACTCCCTGCTCCTTCAAAATTCCATGCTTTACGGTCTTTGGTCCAAGACGTGGCAAACATCACATTATAATTGTTTGGGTTTTGCTGAAGATCAATAATACCACTCATAGCGTCTACAAACAAGGTTTGTTTCCAAGTTTTACCACCGTCGGTAGTCTTATAAATGCCACGTTCATTATTTTCAGAATATAAGTGCCCCGTAGCACCTACAACCACAACATCCGGATTATCCGGATGAATTAAAATTGGCGCAAAATGATGCGCATCCATTAAACC
>CAZBMY010000064.1:8694-10304 GCA_964492855.1 uncultured Flavobacteriaceae bacterium | reverse complement strand
ATTGAAGCTTTAGTGGCTGCTGTAAAAGCCAAAGACCATAATGTTGAAATTGGCGGAACGCTTTACAGTGATGCTCTAGGAAATACAGGTACAGTTGAGGGCACTTATATCGGAATGTTCAAATACAATGTAAACACCATTATTAACGCATTAAAATAATGGAACAGAAAATAGCAGTAAAAGTAGACGACCTAACCGTAGCTTATAACTACAAACCTGTACTTTGGGATATCGATTTAGAAATTCCTGAAGGTGTACTTATGGCTATTGTAGGTCCAAATGGTGCGGGAAAATCTACGTTAATAAAATCTATTCTAGGTATATTAAAGCCTATTGCAGGTAGTATCAGCATCTATGATAAGCCATACGAAAAACAGCGTCAACTCGTAGCCTATGTGCCTCAAAAAGGAAGTGTAGATTGGGACTTCCCAACAACAGCATTAGATGTTGTAATGATGGGCACATACGGAAGTCTAGGTTGGATAAAACGTCCTGGTCAAAAACAAAAAAAAGCAGCACTTGAAGCTTTAGAAAAAGTAGGTATGCTGCCGTTTAAGAATCGACAAATAAGTCAGCTTTCTGGCGGGCAACAACAACGTATATTTTTAGCAAGAGCTTTAGTACAAAACGCTTCTATTTATTTTATGGACGAACCATTTCAGGGCGTAGACGCTACGACTGAGATTGCAATTATCAATATTTTAAAAGAATTACGAAAAGCGGGGAAAACGGTAATTGTTGTTCATCATGATTTACAAACCGTACCAGAATATTTTGATTGGGTCACTTTCTTAAATGTAAAAAAGATAGCGACTGGACCTGTCAAAGATATTTTTAATGATGATAATTTAACCAAAACTTACGGCATTAATTACAAAGTAAGTATTCAAGAATAATGGACTTAAAAGAATATTTTTCTTTAGTCTTTAATGACTACACGCTACGCACCATAACTCTTGGCACAGCCATTTTAGGTGCTGTAACAGGAATGTTAGGGAGTTTTGCCGTACTCAGAAAGCAAAGCCTTTTAGGAGATGCCATTTCTCACGCTGCATTACCAGGAATTGCTATTGCGTTTTTAATAACAGGCACAAAAGACACTAATATTCTGCTTCTTGGTGCTTTAGTTAGTGGACTTATTGGTACATTCTGGATTAGAGGTATTGTTAAAAAAACTCATCTCAAATCAGATACTGCATTAGGGCTAATTCTATCTTTATTTTTTGGATTTGGAATGCTACTCCTCACATTTATTCAAAAACAGCCTAATGCCAATCAAGCTGGTTTAGATAAATATTTGTTTGGCCAAGCTGCAACTCTTGTTGAAAGTGATGTTTGGTTAATGGCAATTGTCACTGGGCTTTGTGTATTGGTTTTGTTGTTATTCTGGAAAGAATTTAAAATACTTCTATTCGATGCAGATTATACAAAAACGCTAGGATTTAATACAAAGACTATAGATATTCTTATTACAAGCTTTATTGTTTTTGCTATTGTCTTAGGATTACAAACCGTTGGTATCGTTTTAATGAGCGCCATGCTTTTAGCACCTGCGGCTGCGGCAAGACAATGGACAAATAGCCTAGCAAAAATGGTGTTTTTGGCAGCAA
>CAZBMY010000064.1:0-8594 GCA_964492855.1 uncultured Flavobacteriaceae bacterium | reverse complement strand
AGCAAATTCGGTTTATAAAAAATCGTCGTGATTTAGAATTAAATAAAACCCTTGCCTTTATGCACCAGATTGCAGAAACACATGAAGATATTTCACATCCTCATGCTATAAAAATCTTAAACAATTTTCAAGGCTATACAAAAGGCACACTCAAAAAACTGGTCGATAAAGGTTTTGTACAATTACAGGGTAATATGTGGAGCTTGACAAAACAAGGCTATACTACAGCAGCAAATTTATACAACCAACAAACAGATAGTAATGAATAGCGCTCAGATAGAAATACAACTTATTGCTAGTTTAGTTGCAGTAGCTTGTGCTATTCCAGGGACGTTTTTAGTGCTCAGAAAAATGGCAATGATTAGTGATGCTATAAGCCATTCAATCCTTCCAGGAATAGTTGTGGGCTTTTTTGTAACACACGATTTAAATTCACCTTTACTTATTCTTTTAGCAGCTCTAACAGGCATTATTACCGTCGTATTAGTTGAGTACATTCAGAAAACAGGCTTAGTAAAAGAAGATACTGCTATAGGATTGGTATTCCCTGCTTTATTTAGTATTGGCGTAATTATGATTGCTAAAAATGCCAATGATGTACATTTAGATGTTGATGCCGTTTTACTAGGCGAATTAGCCTTTGCGCCTTTTGATAGATTAATCATCGGAGTAACAGATGTCGGTCCAAAAGCATTATGGATTATTGGTGTGATTTTAATCATTACACTAACATTGCTTATTGCCTTTTTTAAAGAATTAAAGGTGAGCACTTTTGATAAAGGCTTAGCCACATCGTTAGGATTTTCGCCAGCTATTATACATTACGGACTAATGTCAGTATCGTCCGTAACTACTGTTGGTGCTTTCGACGCTGTTGGTGCCATATTGGTTGTAGCATTAATGATTGCACCAGCAGCAGCAGCCTATTTGTTGACCAAAAATCTCAAAAAAATGTTAGTGCTTTCAGTAGTCTTTGGAATTTTTAGTGCTGTTTTTGGTTATTGGGTAGCGCATTGGTTAGATGCCTCAATCGCAGGTTCTATTACCACAGTTTTAGGGTTGTTATTTTTAGCAGTTTATCTTTTTGCACCTAACAAAGGAATTATTGCTGTACTATATCGTGAAAAACAGCAACAAGCAGAAGTCTCTTTAATAACTTTCTTATTACACTTAAAAAACCATAATGAAGTTGAAGAACGCCACGTAAACCATTTGCGAGAACACATCAATTGGCAAAAAGTACGTGCTAAAAAAGTATTGGATTTAGCTCAAAAAAACAATATGATTCATATTGAAAATGATGTGGTATCGCTTACTGAAAAAGGCGAAACCTTTACCTCTAAAGCCATCGACTATATTATTACCAATGAAGATGCCCAGATTGAAGACATGAAAGATGACTTCTTTTTGTTTCGCGGATAGTTAAATATTTTCTCTAACTACCTAAGTATTACAATTATTTATATATTTACAATTGGTTAACCAATCTGGTTATCCAATTTTACATAATGATTTAGTTATGACTTTAAAACTACATTTCTTTAAATTTTATATTATATTCTTTCTATTTACATGCGCTGCGTTTGCTACAGATTACACTGTAAATTCTGTAAGTCAGTTTAATGCACTTAACCTTCAACCTTGTGATGTTGTAACCTGGACAAATGGCACATACTCCAACCAAGATATTGTCTTTACTGGTATGGGAGAATCTGGTAGCCCTATAGTTTTAAGAGCAGAAACACCTGGTGGCGTTATTTTTACAGGTGAATCAAAATTTAATATGTATGGTGATTATCTTATCGTCGATGGCTTCTATTGGAATGGTGGTATTGGACTCAATAACCATTTTGAATTAAGACGTAGTGGTTCTAGCTCAGATTTTGCAACAAATAGTATTGTAAGAAACTGTGCGTTTAATGATTTACAACCAGAAGACCCAATTGGTGAACCCGATGCAAAAAGTCGCTGGATAGTCATGTACGGCACAAATAATACGGTTGAAAATTGCTCTTTTTTAAATAAAGATACGACAGGAGTTTGCATTTTAGTAGAGTTATCGCAAGCCGTTAGTGGCAACGTAAATCATACGATTAAAAACAACTATTTCTACAACGTTTCAGCAAAAGATGGTCGACTAAATTCTGGTGATTCTGAAGGCATGCGAATTGGCTCAAGTGGTCAACAAGCCATAAATGCTAATGTTTTGGTTGAGGGGAATTATTTTCAAGAAGTGGATGGTGAAAATGAAATCATCTCAAACAAAAGTGCAGGAAACACCTTTAGAAATAATACATTCAGAAACTGTCGAGGTTCGTTAGTATTGCGTCATGGAGCTAATGCTCTTATAGAAGGTAATTATTTCTTAGGAGAAAATAAAGCACGTTCTGGTGGTATTCGTATATCAGACCAAGACCATGTGATTATAAATAATTATATGCAAGATTTAGATAACACCTCTGATTCTTTCAATAATGGTATTACTTTAATGGGCGGAAATGCAACATCTGGCGGCACAAGTAACGGTTACCAAAATGTAAACAATATCCTTATTGCGTTTAATACCATATACGATTCTAACGACCCTATTCACTTTAACGATTCAAGAGGAAATAACGTACCGCAAGGTACTATTGCAAATAACCTCATATTTAATACAAGCGGAAACACCAATATTATCACAGGAGATATTTCTCAGATTGGTGGTAACATAACTTATGATGGTAATATTTTTGGAGGTACAACAGTAGGCGTCACTGACTCAGGAATTACTGTAGACGATGGAGAGTTTTCTGCCAGTGGCGAAATTTTTAAACCGAGCACTATTGGTCCAGCTCCTAATGCGTCATCAGGAACATACACTCAAGTAACCATAGATATCCAAGGTTTTAATAGGCCAACAACAAATAAAGATGTTGGCGCCCATGAAATTTTAGGCGCTACAGGGATGGCTACAAACAACCCAATCATAGATGCAAACGTTGGCGATACTATTGGTGTTTGCTATTTAAATGCGACAGGAATGGCATCTTCAAGCGCATGTACAATTATTAATTACGGAAATTCTTGTGCACCAATTCCAGTTACTAGCGTTAGCGTATCTCCAGATTCAGGAAGTATAGAAGTTGGAAGTTCAATTCAGTTAACAGCTACGGTTTCTCCAAATAATGCCACAAATACAAGCCTGTCTTGGTCTACAGAAAACTCATCCATTGCAACTGTTGATGGTAACGGATTGGTCACTGCGCAAGCAGAAGGTATAGTAACAATAACAACTATTACTGACGATGGTGGTTTTACAGATACTACAAACATTACGGTAACCGCACCATTAATGGCACCAGATTGTGCAGTAAACACAAACCTAGCAACTAGCGGCAGTATCGAAAGTTTTACAGATGAACAAGCCACAAATCCAGCAACTAATCTTATAGATGATAATACAAGTAGCCGTTGGTCCTCTATGTACGATGTTAATCCGCAATCTGCAGTAATTGATTTAGGAGCAGCGTATTATGTTAACGGCGTAACGCTTTTTCCTCATCAGGAGCGCGATTACCAATATCTCATTGAAGGTTCTGAAACCTCAGCAACAACAGGTTTTGAGACATTAGTTGACCGTACTAGTAATACCCAAGGCGGAATATCAATAAGCGATACGTTTTCGTTTAAAACCGTAAGATATGTGAGACTAACCGTTTCTGACGCAGCAACATATACTGGAGTTTGGTGCTCCATTGAAGAGTTACAAGTTAATTGTGCAGGCGTTGCGTTGTCTATAGATGACAATTTACTTCAAGTAAATACTAAAGTATATCCAAATCCTTTTAAGGGTGAATTACATATTGAAATTCCTATAAATCAAATTGAAACTATTTCTAAAATACGATTGATTGAAACTTCTGGAAAGTTAATTTTTGAAACTAAAACCATTTCTGAAAACATGACTCTAGCTATTGGTGATACTCTTGAAAACGGCTTATATTTTTTACAATTTATTGGAAAAAATCAAGAAACCATAGCTACTAAAAAAATACTAAAGTAAAATTGAAAGTTGATACTATTAACTCCGACTGAATTAGTCATGAAACTCTACGAATTTATTACAGGAAAAAGTGGCTTAATGGTTTTAGGTCTTGTTGTTCTTTCTGTTTTTATTTACAGAAAATGGAAGACTCAACAGTATTTTAAACATATCGAAAAAAAGGAAAAGGAACGAAAATCTAAGTAGTTTACTTAAACCCACGTTCTTTCTGGATATGCTCGTAGGCTTCTTGCACTTGTCTAAATTTTTCTTCGGCACCATCACGATGTTCTTCGCCTAAATGACTTAAACGGTCAGGATGGTATTTTTTCGCCATTTTTCGATAAGCGCGCTTTACTTCATCATCAGAAACTGTTTTATCTATCTCTAAGATCTTATATGCATTATTTACACTATTATAAAACATGGCTTTAATACTCTCATAATCTCTACTGCTTATGCCAAGATAACCCGCAATGGTATAAATCTGTTTTATTTCGTCTTCAGTAACTAAACCATCTGCTTTGGCGATGCCAAATAAAAAGTGAAGTAATTGTAAACGTGATGCATGATCCATCATCTGTTTAATCTGCATGCAAACTTGACGTGTAGAAATGTTTTGCTTCGTAATGCCTTTAAATAGTCTAAACGCATTATTAGCGCGCTCTTTGCCATACATATTTGTAAACTGTTGACGTACAAAATCGAGTTCACGTTGGTCTTGCTTACCATCGGCTTTAATAACTACAGAAGCAAGGATTAAAAGACTGACTTCAAAATCGCCTGACTGGGTTTGAGTCCGCCGCTCTCTTTGCCTTCTCTGATATGTAGGTTGTTGGTAAGGGTCGCGTCTTCGTTTTTTGCCAGCTTGTCGCTCTCCCAAAAGTGGATTGGCATCAGCAGCATTATCTACAAAACTCCCTAAAGCCAAACCTATTATTGCACCTATTGGTCCACCAAAAGACCAACCAATTGCTGCGCCTACCCATTTTGAAAAACTCATTCTATCATAGATTTTATGAATGTGTAAATATACTATTTGTTAGTATATAACCCTTTTGTTTTGTTACACATTTGGTATCTTTGTCTTTCAAATTAAAAAAGAAAAACATGTATCCAGCAGAATTAGTAAAACCAATGCGTGCAGATTTAACTAACGTAGGTTTTGAAGAATTACATACATCAGAAGCTGTAGATAATGCAATAGCAAAAGAAGGTACGACACTTGTGGTTGTAAATTCAGTTTGTGGTTGTGCCGCAGCTAATGCGAGACCAGGTGCTCGTATGAGTTTAGAAAATGCAAAACGTCCTAGTAACTTAGTGACCGTTTTTGCAGGTGTAGATAGAGAAGCTACAGATAAGGCAAGAGAACATATGATACCTTTTCCTCCAAGCTCGCCAAGTATGGCTTTATTTAAGAACGGAGAATTAGTACACATGTTAGAGCGTCATCATATTGAAGGCCGCCCTGCAGAATTAATTGCAGAGAACTTAATGGATGCTTACAACGAGCATTGCTAGTTTTCTAGTTAAGATTTTAAATTTAAACCACGATTTTCATCGTGGTTTTTTATTTTTACACCATTATGAAAATACTAGCTTATCCGCTTACCATATTATACTTTTTATTCTTTGGATTAACCTTAATTATTTTCCATCCGATACAGTGGTTTTGCTTTAATGTTTTTGGATATAAAGCACATAAGATTAGCGTAGATTGGTTACAATTTTTTCTCTTACGCTGTCTTAATGTTTTAGGTACACGTTTTAGTTTTAATAGCCCTCATGATATTCCTCTTGGAAGACCTCTTATCATTGTTGCTAATCATCAAAGTATGTACGACATCCCTCCACTAATATGGTATTTGCGTAAACATCATGTAAAGTTTGTGAGCAAAAAAGAATTAGGAAAAGGCATCCCAAGTGTGTCTTATAATCTAAGATATGGCGGTTCGGTTTTAATTGACAGAAAAGAGCCTTTAAAATCTATAACTGCCATACAAAACTTTGCAAAACGAATTGCTAAAAACAATTGGGCAGCAGTAATTTTCCCAGAAGGCACCAGGAGCAGAACTGGGCAACCCAAACCGTTTAAAACCAAAGGTCTTTTAACTATGTTTGAGCATGCTCCTAATGCTGTTATAGCGCCAGTGAGTATCAACAATTCATGGAAGACTTTGAGGTACGGAAAATTCCCAATGGGATTAGGCGCTCATATAAAATTTACGGTTCATAAGCCTTTAGAAATTAGTGCTTTTGAAGATAAAGATGCTTTGATAAAACAGATTGAAACGACAATAACCGAAGCCGTAATTTAATCATGGATAGATTAATTGAAACCACAATATCATTTGTAAAGTCTGAACTTGAAAACGCAGAAGGCGGACATGATTGGTTTCATATAGAGCGTGTTTATAAAAACACCTTAATTATTTCTAAAAAAGAGGATGTAGATATTCTTATTGTTTCCTTAGCAGCTCTCCTTCACGATATCGCAGATCCAAAGTTTTATGATGGCGATGAAACTGTTGGTCCTAGAATTGCGCGCGAGTTTTTATTCAAACAAAATGTAGATAGCAAAATTATAGAACATGTTGTTGCAATCATTGAAAATATGTCTTTTAAAAACTCTCTTGAAAATGGCAAAAAATTTACTTCAAAAGAATTAGAAGTGGTTCAAGATGCTGATCGCCTAGATGCTATTGGTGCTATAGGTATTGCTCGCTGTTTTAATTATGGTGGATTTAAAAATAGAGTATTATTTAATCCTGAAATTGCACCAAATCTCAATATGTCTAAAGAAGAATACAAAACTTCTGATGCTCCGACACTAAATCATTTTTATGAGAAATTATTATTGCTCAAAGATAAAATGAATACTGCTACTGGAAAACAAATAGCATCTGAACGACATAATTATATGGAGGGTTTTTTAAAGCAGTTTTATGCCGAATGGAATGGGCAAAAGTAATCTAGTTTTCCTTTGCAACTTCTAAAGCGGTTATTTTGTTTTCTATGACAGACATTTCTTCTCCATAACGAATAATATCCTCAACTGAAAGTGAAGAGCTATTATTAACCAAATCTAAAATTTCTTTTTGCTTTATCGAATAATATTCTATTGCTGTGTCTAGTTTTTTATCCATAATTTATTGCACTATCTGCGTTAGTTGTTTTCTATACTTCGAAGCACTTTTACCCGTAAACTCTTTAAAGAGCTTATTAAAATGTGAAAAGTTATTAAATCCGCATTCAAAACTAATATCGGTAATACTCAATTGACTTTCTGACAGCAGTTTAGTAGCATGAACAACGCGATACTCATTAACCAACTTCGTAAAAGTCTTGCCAGTAACCTTTTTAAAATAACGACAAAACGCAGGAACTGT
Source organism: uncultured Flavobacteriaceae bacterium (assembly GCA_964492855.1). GTDB lineage: Bacteria > Bacteroidota > Bacteroidia > Flavobacteriales > Flavobacteriaceae > Winogradskyella. The sequence goes on along the minus strand of CAZBMY010000064.1, from coordinate 1,181 downwards.
CATACTGACCTTATCTGCTATTTCATCTAGACTAATATGCTCTTTAAAGTTATCATTTATGTGTTTATATATAATATCAATTTTTGCGCTATCCTGAGGTTCGGTTTCAAAAGCAAATCCATCAGCGTTTAGTATTAAATAATCTTTAGACTTAGCCAACGTATGAAGAATTTCTAAAAGGATAAGTATTTTTTTAAATCCTTCTTTTTCAGAAAGCTTCTCGATTTTATGACCTATCTTTTTCTTTGTTTTTATCCCGAAAATAATTCCTTTTTTTGCACGCTCAAACAGCCTGTTAATACCTTCCATTTCTGGTATATCAAAAAAATATTCGCCTAAAAATTCTTCCTTAAATTGCACTATAGTCTCAGAGCCATTTACCGTTAGTCTGTCTGTAAAACCATTATGAGGCAAATTAGATCCTATAAGAAGTAATTGACTATTGTTAAAATAAGATAAGTGGCTACCTATATGCCGTTTCCCTTTTCCTTTATTGACATAGACCAACTCTAATTCTGGATGGAAATGCCAAAAAGGGATATGCTCTCCAATATAAGCCTCGTGTTTCCATACTTTTATAGAACTACCAAATTGTGGGCTTATCTTCTCTAAAGTAGGTTTTCTTGCATTCATAACTATTACAAATTTACATTTAAAAGGTTTTAGCTACTATACACAATTATCTAAAAACTATTCTATTTTACCTTTAAAGCTTTTTAAAATTTGAAATTGAGATAATTATGAATATAAATTTGCTAAAATTGTTGTTTTTAGAATTATAAATCCAATATAAATTTGTATATCATTAAAACCTAAATGTTATGAAAATAATTAAACACAAATTAGTATTTATTGCCTTATTATTAAGTATAATTGGCTACGCAAATGGAAAAGAAAAAAAAGGGAATCTTATTTCAGTATCTGACGCTTCTGGAAAAGTTATCTATAGTGCGCATGCAAATAGCAACATAAATCTGAAAGAAATATTTGATTTTTCTCAATTAAAAGAAGGAAGATATACTGTTGAAGTTAATAAAGATTTTGAAATAGAAATAAACACTATTGAAGTAAAAAACAAAATAGCAAAGTTGCTAATTGGCGATAGTAAAAAAATATTTAAGCCTATTTTTAGGTCTGAAAATGCTAAAGTATTAATATCTAAAATAACCTTTGACACAGAT
>CAZBMY010000063.1:5548-10403 GCA_964492855.1 uncultured Flavobacteriaceae bacterium | reverse complement strand
GCCGATGATGTTCTTCAAAACACATTTATAAAGGTTTTTAGAAGTATAGACAAATTTAAAGGCGATAGCAAGCTCTATTCTTGGATGTATAGGATAGCAACTAATGAGTCAATTACATTTATTAATAAAAATGCTAAGCGCTTAAGTATTTCTAATGAAGAAATTCAGAATAATGCCATTAATAATTTAACTGCTGATGTTTATTTTGAAGGTAATGAGATACAACTTCAACTTCAGAAAGCAATAGCAACTTTGCCGCAAAAGCAACAATTGGTCTTTAACATGAGATATTTTGATGACATGAAGTACAAAGAGATTTCTGAAATACTAGAAACAAGTGAAGGTGCTCTAAAAGCATCATACCATATCGCTGTAAAAAAAATTGAAACATTTTTAAAATCGGATTAAAATCTCAAAATTTTCGTGAAGAAGAATTAAACCTTTTAAAGAATTATAAGTCAAAGAAATAGAATAGATTTCCGATAACTTCGGAAAACACATATGAAAAAGAATAAACTACATAACATTAATTCACCAGGGTTTAAAACCCCAGACAATTATTTTGATACTTTTGATAGTCAATTAATACAGCGTATTAATGGTGAATCATCTTTGGAAGGTTTAGAGTCTTCAGGTTTTAAAGTCCCTAAAGATTATTTTAATACCGTCGATGACAGTATATTAAAAGCTATTAATGATGACACAGAGACACCCGTTATTCGTTTATTTAAAAGAAAACATTTGTATTACGTATCAGGTATTGCAGCTTCGCTCCTACTATTAATTTCTATTTTTAATAATCAATCGTCCGCAGAAGATATATCTGTAGAATTAGTTGAAAATTATTTTATAGAAAGTAATCTAGACACTTATGATTTAGCTGAATTATTAGTGGATGTAAATTTACTTGAAGAGGATTTTAATATAATAGAGACCAGCTACGAAGAAGAGAACTTAGAAGACTATTTATTAGAGAATGCCGATATCGAAGCTATTTTACAATAACAAAAACATAGAATAATGAAACAGACAATTACACTCATATTAATTTTTATTGGATTTTTGAGTTTTGCTCAGCCAACTCAGAATGGTAAAACGAGAGATAAAATAAAAACTCAAAAAGTAGCTTTTATTACAGAGCAATTAGAACTCACTTCTGATGAGGCTCAAAAATTTTGGCCTATTTATAACCAATTTGAAAAGGAATCTAGAGAAATAAAATCGAAATATTTTAGACCTCTTAGAAAACAACTGCGCGAAGATGTTAAAATCTCAGATTCAGAATCTAATAAATTATTAGAACAGATTGTTGAAGGTGAAAACAAAATGCATTTAGCTAAACAGACATTTATTTCCAATTTAAAGACTGCTATATCAGCAAATAAAATTATTAAGCTTAAAGCCGTCGAAGAAGAGTTTAATAGGAAACTCCTAGGCAAATTACGTAATCACAGAAATAGAAATTAAAAGAGAAGCCTTTATGGCTTCTTTTTTTATCTAAATTTAAGAACAGAAATGCGTCCTCTACCTGCTGCATATGCTGTAGAATCATTCACAAATCGTAAGGTATAAAAACCTTCATCGCTTAAATGTTTCCAACTTTCTCCACCATTGTTAGTATAATCAATCCCTTTAAACCCTACCGCTACTAATTCCTTAGCATTAGAGTTTGGAATATATTGTACACAACTTCTATATCCCGGATTTTGACTATCTGCGACTAATTGCCATGTCTTTCCGCCATCTATAGTTTTAATTTTATTACTAGTATTCCCATTAGTATCTGTGTAATCGCCTCCAATGGCAAATCCGTTTTTAGAATCATAAAAATCTAATGAATAGATACCTGTAGTTGACTTACCCTTAATTATTGGAGTATCATAAACCCGCCAAGAATTTCCTTTGTCTGGAGAATACAAAATACGGCTTTCTACTCCTCCTGTTGCAATCCAAGTTTCATCTCCAACTATTTCAATATTAGTATCGCTTGCAGCAAAAGCAGCTTCACCTTCAATGGCTTCTGGTAACTCGTCACAAGATAATTTTGTCCACGTATCTCCTCCATCTCTAGTAATAATTATGCTAATACAATTATCTGTTGGATCACCCATAGCAATGCCTTCTTTAGAATTCCAAAATTTAATGGCATCATAAAATACGTTCTCATGACGCTCTTCATAGACTAATTTTGTGCCTTTAGCTTTTCTTGGCAACTTATATAACCGTGCAGGATTCCCAATAGATAAGGCAAATAAAGCACCCTCTACTTCAGCTATAGCTCTAAAATGATGGGGCAAGCTGTCAGCTTTAAAAATATATTTAAAATGATTCTTACCATTACTAATCTTTAAATCACTAAGGTCAACTTTAAATTCTTTATTTAAAGCCCTTTTTCCAAAATGGTCAGCACTTCCATAGTACACATAATTATCATTAAACTCTAAAGCTCTTACACTTAATGTAGAATCTTCAACAATAGGTGTTATTTGAACTTTAGAAATTTCCAAAGGCCTTTTGTAATCCTCTTCACATGAAAAAAAAGAAAGTGTCAAAAAAATTAATACAAAATATCTCATTACTATGGTATTCATTAAAAAATAAAACTACATAAAACATTTATTATATAGTAACACATCTAAACATTTGTGTAACTTTGCACGCTTTATTTTTTATAACATGCGACTACACAGAAACTTATGCTTTGCAGTGATTGATGGACTTCATCTCATTTTTAATGAAGGTGAATATGCCGATAAGGTTGTACAACAACTCTTAAAACGCGACAAACGTTGGGGAAGTCGTGATCGTGGTTTTGTAGCAGAAACTGTATATCAGATTGTACGTTATAAAAGGCTTTATGCAGAAATAGCAGATGTAAAAGAACCTTTTGACAGAGATAACTTATGGCGAATATTTGCTGTTTGGGCAACATTAAAAGGTATTCAACTACCTGACTGGAAATACTTCGTAAACACACCTTCTCGAAAAATCAAAGGGCGATTTGATGAACTGTCTCAAACCAGAAAATTTAGAGAATCTATACCAGATTGGATGGATAAATTAGGAATTGAGGAATTGGGAGAAAACCTTTGGACCAAAGAAATAGCTATGCAAAATGAGCAAGCAGATGTTATTCTTAGAGTCAATACCCTAAAGACAAACAAAAAAGATCTTCAACTTAAACTTCAATCCGAAGAAATAGAAACAGAGTTTCTACCAAATCATCCTTATGCATTAAAACTGGTAGAACGTGCTAATGTTTTTAAAACAGAAGCCTTTAAAAATGGCTGGTTTGAAGTGCAAGATGCCTCTTCTCAGCTAGTTGCAGATTTCCTAGATGTAAAATCAGGCATGAAAGTTGTTGATGTATGTGCAGGTGCAGGTGGTAAAACATTGCATTTAGCAGCTTTAATGGAAAATAAGGGACAAGTCATAGCAATGGATATTTACGAAAGTAAATTAAGAAAGCTCAAAATTAGAGCGCGTCGTAATGGTGTTCATAATATTGACATGAGAGCTATTGAATCCACTAAGCCTATAAAAAAATTACATGGCAAGGCTGATAGATTATTAATTGATGCACCATGTTCTGGCTTAGGTGTATTGAGACGTAACCCTGATGCGAAATGGAAATTACAGCCAGAATTTATCGAAAACATCAAAAAAACCCAAGAAGAGGTATTAGAGCAATATTCTAAAATGGTGAAGGATGGTGGCAAGATGGTTTATGCGACGTGTTCAATTTTACCATCAGAAAATGAAAAACAAGTAGAAAAATTCTTAACTTCGGAAAACGGAAAGCATTTTAAACTCATCAAAGACAAAAAAATATTAGCCCATAAATCTGGTTTTGATGGTTTCTATATGGCTTTATTAGAGAAAATCAACTAATTATGAAACACATTTACCTACTCTTTTTATTAAGCTTTTGTTTTGGTTTCTCGCAGATACCTTCAGACTATTATGATAGTGCTAATGGTCTTACAGGCTATACTCTAAAAACACAGCTTAAAAACATTATAAGTAATGGTCATGTAGACCAAGGTTATGGTGCATTATATACTGGTTATTTAACTAGCGATAATGATAACTTTTTTGAGGATGACAATTCTGTATTAGACATGTACTCAGAAAATCCTTTAGGTAATGACCCTTACAATTTTGACCACGACACAAATGGAGGAAACCCTGGGGGACAGGCTTGTGGTAGTTTTAATGGTGAAGGCCAATGCTATAATAGAGAGCATATCTTTCCGCAAGGATTCTTTGATCAGCAAGTTCCTATGCGTACAGACATACATCATGTAGTACCAACAGACGGTCGAGTTAATGGTTTTAGAAGCAATTTTCCTTTTGGTGAAGTTGGTACAAACTTAGTTACACAAAATGGCATTACAAATCCAACTCAAAATGGATCTAAGTTAGGTAATTGTATTTCACCAGGTTATACGGGTACCGTTTTTGAACCTATAGATGAATTTAAAGGTGATATCGCTAGAATGTTATTATATTTTGCTGTTAGATATGAAGATAACTGGGATGACTCAGGTTGGGATGCACATACAGTTGCCAATAACCCTTTAAATGGTACTAGTGACCAATTTTACGAAACCTGGTATATCAATTTATTATACAAATGGCATACAGACGACCCTGTAAGTCAAAGAGAAATTGTTAGAAACGAAGCTGCATATAACTATCAGGGTAATGCTAATCCTTTTATTGATCATCCTGAATTTGTCCTTGAAGTGTGGTTTAGTGTTTTATCTACAGATAATTTTCAACAGCAAGAAATTAAAATATTTCCTAATCCGGCTTCAGGTAATGAAATAACAATTACGTCTAATAAAGATAT
>CAZBMY010000063.1:0-5448 GCA_964492855.1 uncultured Flavobacteriaceae bacterium | reverse complement strand
ACAATTTCTTATAATGATTCATTTCTTCGGAAACCAAAACAGTAAGGTATTTGCTGTTCAAGCAACAAAAGAATTATCAACAGAGACCATCTCAAAATTAGTATGGTTATTTGGTGACCAACCAAAAATAGAACAAGCATCACTCGATGCTTTTTTTGTTGGACCACGAGCTGCTATGATTACACCCTGGAGTACCAATGCGGTAGAGATTACTCAAAATATGGGGATTTCTGATATTATAAGAATTGAAGAATTTAAAGCCAGTTCAAAAGAGTTCAAGGATTTTGACCCTATGATTTCTGAAAAATTTAATGGCTTGCATCAAGATGTTTTTTCAATTGATATACAACCTGAAGCAATCCTTAATATTGAAGATATTTCTGCTTATAATGAGCAAGAAGGTTTAGCGTTGAGTGATGAAGAAGTAGATTATTTAGAAGGTGTATCAAAAAAAATAGGAAGACCTCTAACAGACTCTGAGGTGTTTGGGTTTTCGCAAGTGAATTCTGAACACTGTCGCCATAAGATTTTCAATGGCACGTTTGTAATAAATGGTGAGGAAAAACCGACATCACTTTTTAAAATGATAAAAGAAACGTCGAAGCAAAATCCAAATGATATCGTCTCGGCATATAAAGATAATGTTGCTTTTATAAAGGGCCCAAAAGTAGAACAGTTTGCACCTAAGCGTGCCGATATTCCAGATTACTACACTACAAAAGATTATGAATCTGTAATCTCATTAAAGGCAGAAACTCATAACTTCCCAACCACTGTTGAGCCATTTAACGGTGCTGCAACGGGTTCTGGCGGTGAAATTAGAGATAGACTCGCTGGAGGAAAAGGGTCATTACCTTTAGCTGGTACTGCGGTTTACATGACGTCTTACTCTCGACTAGAAAATGATAGACCGTGGGAACAAAAATTCGAAGCTAGAGATTGGTTATATCAAACGCCAATTGATATTTTAATCAAAGCATCTAACGGAGCCTCCGATTTTGGAAACAAGTTTGGACAACCCTTAATTTGTGGTTCAGTTTTAACCTTTGAACACGAACAAAACAATCGCAGACTTGGCTATGACAAAGTCATAATGCAAGCTGGTGGTATTGGCTACGGAAAAGCGGACCAAGCCTTAAAAGACACACCTAAGGAAGGTGATAAAATCGTTATTCTTGGTGGCGAAAACTATCGTATAGGAATGGGTGGAGCAGCCGTTTCCTCAGCTGATACCGGAGAATTTGCCTCGGGCATAGAGCTAAATGCGGTACAGCGCTCGAATCCTGAAATGCAAAAACGTGCTGCAAACGCCGTTCGTGGCATGGTAGAGAGTAATGAAAATTATATTGTTTCTATACATGATCATGGTGCTGGAGGACATTTAAACTGTCTTTCAGAGTTGGTTGAAGATACTGGTGGAAAAATCGATCTAGATAAATTACCTGTTGGAGACCCAACACTATCGAACAAAGAAATTATCGGTAATGAATCTCAAGAACGTATGGGATTGGTCATTGCTGAAAAGCACCTCGAAACTCTAAATTCAATAGCAGAAAGAGAACGTTCTCCTATCTATCAAGTTGGTGATGTCACTGGAGATGATAGATTTACCTTCGAATCTAAAACCAATGGAAATAAACCCATGGATTTAGCATTAGAAGATATGTTTGGGAGTTCACCAAAAACAATAATGACAGATAGAACTGTGAATCGCAACTACGATGATGTTGTCTATAATTCAGAAGATTTCTATAATGACTTAGATCAAGTTCTTCAACTTGAAGCTGTAGCTTGTAAAGACTGGTTAACAAACAAAGTAGATCGTTGCGTTGGTGGAAAAGTTGCCAAACAACAATGTGCCGGTCCTTTACAATTGCCATTAAATAATGTTGGCGTCATGGCATTAGATTATAATGGGAAAGAAGGTATTGCCACTTCAATTGGTCACTCCCCTATTTCAGGACTAATAGACCCTATCGCAGGAAGTAGAAATAGCATTACTGAAGCATTGACTAATATTATTTGGGCACCTCTTAAGGACGAATTAAAAAGTGTCTCACTTTCTGCTAACTGGATGTGGCCATGTAAAAACGAAGGTGAAGATGCCAGATTATATGAAGCTGTTAAAGCCATATCCGAATTTTCAATAGATTTAGGAATAAATGTACCTACGGGAAAAGATTCACTTTCTATGAAGCAGAAATACCCTGATGGTGAGGTGATTTCTCCTGGCACCGTAATTATATCTGCTGCTGCAAATTGCAATGATATTACTAATGTTATTGAACCTGTTTTACAAAAAGGAAAGGGAAACATATACTACATAAATATTTCACAAGATGATTTTAAATTAGGCGGAAGTAGTTTTGCTCAAATAAAAAATAAGATTGGAAATGATACGCCAAATGTAAAAAGTGCTGCTTATGTTAAGACGGTATTTAATACCATTCAGGGATTAATTAAAGACCATAAAATAGTAGCAGGACACGATGTAGCCTCAGGAGGATTAATTACAACGCTATTAGAACTATGTTTTGCTGATAATAATCTTGGCGCAGAATTAGACATTACTGCACTTCAAGAAAATGATACAGTAAAAGTATTATTTGCTGAAAATACTGGTATTGTTTTTCAAGCTGAAGATGCTTCTGTAGAAGCCATTTTAAACACTGCTGGTATTGAATTTCATAATATTGGTAGAGTTACAGAAAGTGATGTGTTAAGTATCATTAATAATGATGAAGTTTACACCATGACCGTTTCTCGTCTTAGAGATATGTGGTACAACACCTCTTACTTATTAGATAAAAAACAAACAGCTAACGGTTTAGCAAAATCCCGTTTTGAAAATTATAAAAACCAAGCTTTAGAGTATACATTTCCAAAACACTTTACAGGAATTTTAGAAGATTTCAGAAATAAAACTAATAAACCCAAAGCAGCCATCATCCGTGAAAAAGGAAGTAATTCTGAGCGCGAAATGGCAAATGCTATGTACTTAGCTGGTTTTGACGTTAAAGATGTTCATATGACAGATTTAATTTCAGGACGTGAAACACTAGAAGACATTCAGTTTATTGGTGCTGTAGGAGGCTTCTCCAATTCAGATGTACTTGGTTCTGCAAAAGGTTGGGCTGGTGCTTTTAAGTACAATGAAAAAGCAAATAAAGCGCTTAAAAATTTCTTTGAAAGAGAAGATACTTTGTCTGTTGGTATTTGTAATGGATGCCAATTGTGGATGGAATTAGACCTCATCAATCCAGACCATAATCAGCATGGTAAAATGACGTATAACAATTCTGGGAAGCACGAAAGTGCTTTCACCTCTGTGAAGGTTCAAGAGAATAATTCAGTAATGTTATCATCTCTAGCTGGTACAACATTAGGTGTTTGGATTAGCCATGGAGAGGGTAAATTCAGTTTACCGTATACTGAAGACAAATATGATATTGTAGCAAAATATACGTATGATGCTTATCCGCATAATCCAAATGGTTCAGACTTTAACACAGCTATGTTATGTGATAAAACCGGTCGTCACTTGGTAACCATGCCACACATTGAGCGTTCTACATTTCCATGGAATTGGGCGCATTATCCAGAAAATCGTAACGATAAAATTTCACCTTGGTTAGAGGCTTTTGTGAATGCAAGAGAATGGGTTGAGAGTAAATAAGTTATTATTTTTTAATGGTGTCTTGGCATTTTTAATTAGTTCATCCGAAGCTCTTGGGATTTCAATCGCTTTCATTGTATTTTTAATGAAAGATGTAATTTATTCTTGGTTTATGTTAGATAGATAAGATTGATGAAGCTAATACATTAAGAAGAATAATTACTTGCTTAAAGGTTTTCATATTTAATTAGCTTTACTTTTTAAAATACTAATTTCTTCAATCTTCTTTTTCGCTTTACTATTATCTGCATCAATAGTTAATACTTTTTTAAAATTCTCTAATGCTAAATCATATGCTTTATTCTCAAAATACATTTCGCCTAAATTGCCCAATAGTATAGTATCATTTGGAAATTCTGAAACTGCAAATTTGAAAACTTTTATAGATTCTTCTATGGTTATACCCTGACGATATGCATCTAAGCACAACCTATTTAACTCTATTGGAGACTTAAAATTATACATGCCCAAATTATCACTCTGTTTTAATTTATGATATGCCTTTATACCTTGATCAACACCTGCAATAAAATCTTTTTGTAATGCTCTTCGTATAGACTTTTTAGGAACATTAAATCCTATTCCCAATAGAATATTTCTTATTTCATAACTGATTTCAAAATGTTCTCCTGGTGTATTAGTTAATAAAATAATCACAAAATCATTCTTAAGGTCATTCAGTAAAATAGACTTAAAATTAATGGCCGTTCCGTCATGCTGTTGTAGTTGTTCTTCTTTAAAATATTGACCTAATGAAGACCCTTTATCATTTACATAAGGGTTAACTAATAATGTATTAAAGGACTCTTGCGTAATTAACAAATTAGAATTCATTGCAGTTATCCATTTATACAAATCATTGGCATTCATCCATGGCCAACCACTAACAAACTCAAATTCTGGACAATTTCTCTTATTAGACCCAAAACAAGATGTGCGTTTTGGGTAACCAAACTCAGGGTCAAAAACAGTATTTGTCATTTTTAAAGGATTAATAATATTCTCTGTTACAAATTTTGAATATGATTTTCCAGTGACTTTTTCAATAATTCGTTTTTGTAAAAACACGTTACTATTTTCATAATCAAAATCTGTCCCAGGTTCAAAACGTAATGTATCTACCCGTCTTAATATCTCCCATGCTTCTTCATCATTTTTTGGATAATCCCTAATATCAATTTTAGGCACCCCACTTGTATAATTTAATAGATGGCTAATAGTCACCTTTTTGGACCAGTTAGGTAATCCTAAATCAAACTCGGAAATTGTATCATGTATATTAAGCATACCTCTTTCTTGAAGTATCATAATAGACACCGCATTAAACTGCTTTGCTATCGAACCTATGTTATGTATAGAATTATTATCTAATCTTTTGTTTTGATTATAATCTCTAAAACCAAATCCCTTTTGATAAATAATTGTATCATTTTTGGCCACAAGGATATTACCATTAAACAAGCCTCTCTGATGAGATACAGTCATTAAAGAGTCTATATCTTTATTATATACTACACGATTATTTTGAGTATTACTTTTAGAATTGCAACCAAAAAAAATTGCAATAAGAATACAAAACATTAAATCTTTAAATGGTCTATACAAATTCATAAGAAAGAAAATAATTTTAAATGTTTTATTAATTTCCATACAAACATATTAGAAAACTAGACGTTTGCATAAGTATATAACTCTGTTTTCCATGAATCACGACAAATTTACCATAAATACAAACTGTATATCAGCAAGTTACAATTAACACTGTATTTGAT
>CAZBMY010000062.1:0-10552 GCA_964492855.1 uncultured Flavobacteriaceae bacterium | reverse complement strand
AAACGACTTTGCTTATTCATTGGTAGTAGTAAAAGTTCCTTTTCTTTAATATAGGCTATATCACCAACACTTTGACCAACTGTAAGAATGTTTTTGGTATTTCCTTCAGAGTCAATAAGATGAATATTACCGCTTCTCCAATCCGAGATTATCATACGCTCGTCATCATAAGGGCGAATACCATCTAGATTGCCAATAATAGATGATATAGAATCTATTTTCTTGGTGTTCATGTCAATTTTAGATATACGACCACCTTCAGGGGCAGAACCCCAAGATGCTACATACATTGTGTTTCCGTTAACTAATAAACCATTTGGATTGTCTAACGCATCATCTGCCAGCCATAGTGTAAAATTGCCATCCGTATCTAATTTATAAATTTCTGATGTTCTTGTGTCTGATACAAATACATTGCCAGAATTGTCTATGGCGACATCATTTAAAAAAGCGATACTTGGTAACGTGTATTTATTAAGAATTTCACCTGTTTTTAAATCTGCTTCTACCAATTCTGTAAGATCAGAAACGTATAGCTTATCAGCAGTGATGGCAATGCCTTTTGGGTCGTTTAAATTTGCTACAAAAGTTTTGTTTATAATTTCTCCATCTGTACTTATTGTTGCCACAGAACCATCACCATCTTCTCGATTACCGATTAACGATGCGTAGATGACATCATTTTTTGAATCATAAACTGCAGACTCGCAATGTGTAAGCTCTAAAGTTTCAGAAATAAATGTTGGTTCAGAAGTTTTTGATTCTTCTTCAGTGGTATTGTTTTCTGCTATAGTCTCTGTTTTTACTTCGTTTTTACATGATGTAATTAAAAAACACATTGCTAAAATTGAAAGGAAAGATTTCATAAAATATGATTTAAGTGGATGTTAAAGGTAATTAAAATGAATAGTAGTTACTTATAGTTTAACGTTTTATGATGTCTTCATAGTCATAAAAAAAAGCTTCAAACTTAGGCATAGTTTTATTGAAAAATGTCATAACCATTTGCCAAGTATTTTTATTATGTATAGATACTTTTTGTTCTAGTGGCACGTATATTCTTGAAATCTCTTTGCCGTTATCTAAATAATATTCTTCTTCATAGATTGCATTAGGTAAATATTCTGAGTGTAAAATACTTTTTAGCGTTTCAAGTTTTTCCCAACAATTAATACGGTTTTCTAAATCATCTTCTAAATCTAAAGCGACAAAGGCTTTTTTTGTATCAAAATAAAATTTAAAAGATAAGCCTTTGATTTTAGTATTGTATAACAACCATTTTCTTGGAAATGATTTACCAAAACTTATCCAAAAGTCTTCACGGAGTTTTTGGCTTTCTTGTTTACTAAACATTTATACAAAATAAGCAATTAGTATTCCTAAACAAATTGCTACTAATTTTGATAAATTAAATTTGTGACCTTCACTACTTTCGAACAAAATAGTTGTAGATATGTGCAGAAATATACCAATAACTATAGCATTTATTATATAGACATAATGTGTAGCTATTGGAGTGTTATTAGAAATATATGTACCGACAGGTGTCATAATTGCAAATACAATTAGAAACCCAACGACCTGAAACTTACTAAAACTAGACTTAAATAAAAATGCAGTAATTAAAGCAGCTATGGGTATTTTGTGAATTAAAACACCATATACCATATCATTATGCTGATGTATAGGAAACCCTTCTAAAAAACTATGGATACAGAGACTTATAAATAATAACCAAGGAAATTGAGTCTCATCTTTATGAATGTGTACATGGCCATGCTCAGCGCCTTTAGAGAAAAACTCTAAAACTATTTGTAGCAAAATACCGCACATAATATAGAGCCCCGTTCTTTTAGCGTCTAAATGCTCATAAACTTCAGGCAACAAATCAAAGAGCGTTAATGCTAATAGAAATGCACCACTAAAAGAAAGGAGTAGCTTGGTTCCAAAAGATGTTTTCTTTTTGGTTAAGAAAGCAATAACAATACCAATTAGTATAGCGTAAAACGGAAACAAGTATTTATTCATGCCTGCAAGTTACTCGACGATGGAGATTAGTAAAGCGTAAATTTATTTAGAATTTTTAATCTTTTGTACTTAATCTTAATAAATTGAAAATTTGATTATTTAAAAATCATTATTAAGCGTTGCGATGTTTTTGGGTGAAAAGGATTAAGCTTATAATCTCCAAATACATCTAAGAGATGAACGCCTGCTTTTTTGAAAAGGACTTCGAAATCTTGAAGATTAATTGCTTTTACACGCTCTTGAAAATTAAAATCTTCGCCATCAGCAGTAAAAGAAATATCTTTTATAATATGTCCGTTTTCTAAACGTCTTTGTTGAAGAAAGTCAATACCATCAACGGTTTTTGTGTCTTCGGAGACTAAGTTGTCTATGACATACTCAGGATTCATAAAATCGATAACAGCAAAACCAAATTCATTAAGCTCAGCTTTTATAGATGTTATGGTATGCAAGTCACATTCATCAGTTTCAAAATAACCAAAACTTGTAAATAAATTAAATACAGCATCAAAGGTCTCAGGATATGGTTTTGTCATATCATGTACATCGAATTTTAGAGTGTTATTTTCAAATTGTTTAGCATGTTTTATACTCTGCTCAGACAAATCTACACCAGTAACGTCATAACCAAGTTTATTAAGGTAAATGGAATGCCTGCCTTTACCACAAGCTAAATCTAATATCTTTCCATTTTCAGGAAGATTAAGATAATTGGTGAGATTATCCATAAAAGCCTGCGCTTCAGTGTAGTCTCTATCTTTATATAGTATATGATAGTACGATGTATCAAACCAAGAAGCGTACCATTTATCTGTTACTTTTGTCATAGTTATAACGGTCTTTCAACTTTGCAAAAATACTGTATTTTTGCAACCTATCAGACGAAGTATATGAACGAAAATTTCACAATGGTTGCCAAAACTTTATTTGGCTTTGAAGATATTTTAGCAAAAGAGTTGACTCAGCTTGGTGCCATGGAGGTAAAAACAGGGGTGCGAGTAGTATCTTTTGTTGGTGATAAGGGGTTTATGTATAAAGCTAATCTAGGTATTAGAACAGCGATAAAAATATTAAAACCAATCAAATCGTTTCGTATTACAAAGGAAGCAGATTTATATAATGGTGTTAAAGCTATAAAGTGGGAAAATTATCTAAAACCTGAAGGTTCTTTAGCTGTTGATGCTACTGTACACCATAGTATTTTTACGCACTCACAATACACAGCACTTAAAACTAAGGATGCTATAGTCGACCGTTTCAGAGAAAATGGTGGTACACGTCCAGATGTGGACTTGCGTTTTCCGGATTTAAAAATTAATGTGCATATCGACCGACAGCGATGTACCATTTCCTTAGATACATCAGGAGAGTCATTGCATAGACGAGGATATAAGACTGCAACTAATATTGCGCCTATAAATGAAGTTTTAGCCGCTGGCTTAATTATGATGAGTGGATGGGATGGTCAAACCGACTTTATGGATCCTATGTGTGGTAGTGGAACTATCTTGGCAGAGGCAGCAATGATTGCATGCAATATTCCACCAAACCTTATGCGAAAAGAATTTGCATTTGAGCGTTGGCAAGATTGGGATGTCGACTTATTTGAAAAAATAGAAGAATCTCTTTTGAAAAAAACTCGCGATTTTCATTATAAAATTTTAGGTTACGATAAATCACCCTCAGCAATTCAAAAAGCAAAGGAGAATATTAAAAATGCGCATTTAGATGAGTTTATTCATATTCAGCATGAAGATTTCTTTAAAACGCAAAAAGCTGGTGATGATAAATTACAAATGGTTTTTAATCCACCATATGGTGAGCGTTTAGAAAATTTAAATGTTGAAGAATTTTATGGAAATATAGGAACAACTCTAAAACATGGGTATCCAAATACAAATGCATGGTTGGTGACGTCTAACTTAGAGGCTTTAAAGTTTGTTGGTTTGCGTCCATCACGTAAAATAAAGGTATTTAATGCTAAACTCGAAGCGCGTCTTGTGAAATACGAAATGTATGAAGGTAGTAAGAAAGCAAAGAAGCAGAATCAAGACTAATCATTAATAGATAAAAATGAAAATCTTTTCTAAAGAACAAATATACCAAGGCGATAAAATAACAGAAGAGCGTCAGCAATTACCGGCTTCAGAATTAATGGAGCGAGCGGGTTTGCAAATATTCAATTGGATGCACATGCGTATGCAAGGTGCTCAGGTTCCTATACATGTATTTTGTGGAATTGGTAATAACGGGGGAGACGGACTAGTCTTGGCAAGACATCTTATTACTCATGGTTATAATGTAGAAGTTTATATTGTTAATTGTGGTAATAGTCGTTCAAAAGATTTTTTAACTAGTTATGATAAAGTTAAAGCGGTTACAAAAAAATGGCCTCAACTTTTAAAATGTGAATCTGATTTTCCTCCAATTCATGTTGATGATATTATTGTCGATGCTATTTTTGGTATAGGTCTCAATCGTTCTATTGAAGATTGGATAAAAGCGTTATTTCAGCATTTTAAAACTTCAGGAGCCTTTACGCTTTCTGTTGATATTCCTTCAGGGTTGTATACTGATAAGCCAGCTGATGATATTAATGGTATAGTTAATGCAAATTATACTTTGAGTTTTCAATCCCCTAAACTTGTTTTCTTTTTACCAGAAACAGCAAAGTTTACTCTACAATGGGAAGTAATAGATGTAGGTATTGATAGAGAGTTTTTAATGCAAACCGAAACAGAATTTGAGCTTATTTCAAAGAATGAAGTGCTTCCTATGTATAAGCCTCGAGATAAGTTTGCGCATAAAGGTAGTTTTGGTCACGGGTTGATTGTAGGTGGAAGTTATGGTAAAATAGGCGCAGTACAGCTTGCTACGCGTTCAGTATTAGTGTCTGGTTCGGGTTTAGCAACTGCATATGTGCCAAAATGCGGATATATACCATTACAAACAAGTTTACCAGAGGTTATGGTGATAACTGATACGAATGAAAGTGTTATTACCAATATTAATTATAATATAGAGCCTTCAGCCATTGGTATTGGAGTAGGTTTAGGAAAAACATCAGAAACGGTTACTGCATTTGAGAAGTTTTTAAAAGCAAATGAAACACCATTAGTACTAGATGCTGATGCATTAAACATACTTTCAGAACATAAAGAATTATTAGATGTAATCCCTGAAAATTCAATACTAACACCACATCCTAAAGAATTGCAGCGTTTAATAGGGGAATGGGCAGATGATTTTGACAAACTTAAAAAAGCGTCAGAGTTTTCACTTAAATATAAAGTTGTAGTTGTTATAAAAGGGGCTCATACAATTACGGTTTTAGGCGAAAAGAAATTTATAAATGTTACAGGTAATCCTGGTATGGCAACTGCTGGTTCTGGTGATGTGTTAACAGGAGTTATTACTGGTTTATTATGCCAAAATTATAGTGCTATAGAAGCAACGCTTTTTGGAGTTTACTTACACGGTAGAGCAGGAGACTTAGCGCTAGAAGAATACGGCTATCAAAGTCTTTTGGCAGGTCATATTATAGATTATATAGGTGAAGCTTATATCGATTTATTTAAACAACCAGAACAGCCCGAAACTGAAGAAGCCGAAGACTAATAGTCTTTTCTATCTAAGACTTAGGAAGTCAGATTAATTATCAACATTTTTTGTATAGTCAAAAAGATAGTTTGACTTTTGACAAAATTATAGTCTTATGAGCAAGTATTACACTATATCTAATTCTAAACTTACTTTAAAGGATATCAATGATGTTATCTTTAACCATCGAAAGCTTAAGCTTTCTGATGATGTTATTTTAGATATAAAGCGTTCTAAAGCCTACTTAGACTCTAAGTTAAAGGATAGTGATAAACCATTTTATGGTATAAATACGGGTTTTGGCTCTCTTTATAATGTAAAAATATCTAAACGCGATTTAACGACGCTTCAAGAGAATTTAGTAATGTCTCATGCTTGCGGTACAGGAGATAAAGTACCAGAGGTTATTGTAAAAATTATGCTTTTACTAAAGATTAAATCTTTAAGTTTTGGGCATAGTGGTGTGCAGTTAAAAACAGTAAATAGGCTTGTAGACTTTTTTAATAATGATATCTTTCCGTTTGTTTACACTCAAGGATCACTGGGTGCGTCAGGTGATTTGGCGCCACTAGCACATTTATCATTACCAGTTATCGGTAAAGGCAAAGTGACCTATAAAAATAGATTAATAAATACAACAACTGTTTTAAAGAAGTTTGATTGGAAACCCATTAAATTAGAAGCAAAAGAAGGGTTAGCGTTATTAAACGGTACGCAGTTTATGACGGCCTATGGTGTGTATTGTTTATTATTATCGCACAAAACATCGTATTTAGCAGATATAGTTGCAAGTGTTTCTTTAGATGCTTTTGATGGTCGTATAGATCCGTTTAATGATTTGGTACATCTTATTCGTCCACATGCTGGTCAACTAAAGGTTGCGCGACGTTTTACTGAGTTTTTGAAAGGAAGTGAATTGATTAATCGCGAAAAAGAACATGTGCAAGATCCTTATTCTTTTCGTTGTATTCCTCAAGTACATGGTGCAACAAAGGACACTATTGACTTTGTAGAGAAAACTATGATTACTGAAATAAATTCAGTTACTGATAATCCTAATATTTTCCCTGATGAAGATGAAATTATTTCTGCAGGAAATTTTCATGGCCAACCATTGGCCTTAGCATTTGATTATTTGAAGATTGCTATGGCAGAAATAGGAAATATTTCTGAACGCAGAATTTTTCAGTTGGTTTCGGGACTACGAGGTTTACCAGCATTTTTGGTAGATAATCCAGGTTTAAATTCAGGGTTTATGATTCCGCAATATACTGCTGCAAGTATTGTAAGTGCTAATAAACAACTGGCAACACCAGCAAGCATTGATAGTATTGTGAGTAGCAACGGGCAAGAAGACCATGTAAGCATGGGAGCCAATGCTGCTACACAAGCTTATAATTTAATTCGTAATGTTGAGCGTATTATAGCTATTGAATTATTTAATGCATCACAAGCTATGGCATTTAGAAAGCCATTTAAGTCATCAAATTTTATAGAACTGTTCTTAAAAGCGTATCGAAAAGAAGTACCATTTATTAAAAAAGATGAAATTCTTCATGATGATATTGAAAAAACAATTCAATTTTTAAAGAAGTATAATATCAATGATTTTGAATTGTTTTTGAATGATTATGGGATTAAAGCCAGTTTATTAGAAAATGAATAAATACTAAATTTAAAGAATAGCAATACCATTTTAACTATTAGAAACAATTCTTCTTATGTATATATTGAGTATAAATTTTTAAGATTTTTCTTTCAAGAAGGACAAAAAACACGCATTTCATCGATAAAATGCATAAAAAATAGGTTATAATGTAATTTTAAGTACATTTACATCCCCAAACCTACTTAGTTATGAATACGAATATGTTTTTTCGTGGTACTGTTGCGTTCTTATTTTTTGTATGTACTACCAATTTAGTTTCAGCACAAGAATCACTTTTCAGGCTTCCAATGCAAACTCAAATTCAGCAATCTGATTTAGTTGTAGAAGGAAAGGTTGTATCCAAATCATCATTTTGGGATACCAATCATCAAAATATTTATACATCTCATGTCATAGAAGTATTTAAAGTATTTAAAGGCCAATCTCAATCTACAATAGAAATCATTACTCCAGGTGGTGTAGTTGATTTAGAAGCAGAAGTTGTGTCAAATAGTTTACGCTTGCGTGGTGGTGATATAGGTGTATTTTTACTATCGCAAGTTTCAATAGATTTAAATACTAAAGTAAATACTGTAAGTAAATATAAATCTGTGAGTGCAAAGCAGGGGTTTTACAAGTATAGTATAGAAAATGATATCGCTATAAACCCTTTTGAAGTTTATAATGGTATTAGCTCTAATCTGTATACTACCATATCTGAGCATACCAAATCATCTATTATAGAATTAACTTCGTTTGATGTTGCAAAAAAGGTTTTAGAAACTAAGACTATTAATAACCGTATTGCGCCTCCAATAATTGATTCATTTTCCGCAACAGATAATTCTGCAGGGACTGGTAGTGTCTTAACAATTATAGGGGCTAATTTTGGTAGCTCACAGGGTGATGTAGGTTTTAGAGATGCTGACTTAGGTGGCGTCATATTTACCAATACATTAAATAGTCAAATTTTGAGTTGGACAGACAGTCAGATCGAAGTTGAAATCCCTGAACATTCTGGTACAGGTAATTTTAGAGTAAGCACAACAAATAATGGCTCTGTAGTTTCGGCACAAGATTTAACTATAGATTTTGCACAGATAAATTTAAATTTTGATTTAGGAAGTGGAGATATTGCCTACCAAACACAGCATATAGACAATAATGGTAATGGTGGTAATACATGGGAAATGAATATAGATTTTTATAATTCTGATGCAAGAGTACCTTTTGAAGACGCATTACAAACATGGACATGTGGTACAGGAGTCAATTGGGGTATCTCATCATCGACGACAACTAATACTATTATAGAGAACGATGATCAAAATATTGTTACATTTAATAGTTTATCTGCAGGTTTATTAGGGCAATGTACATCGCGTTATTCGGGTTGTGTAGTTGGCACAGAAATACAATGGTATGTCGAAGAATTAGATATTGTATTTAATAGTAATATCAATTGGAATTTCACTAATGCAAGTCCAGCTAGTAATCAGGTTGACTTTCAGAGTGTTGCTGTTCACGAGCTTGGCCATGGCCAACAACTAGGTCATGTTATTGATAATGATTTAATTATGCATTTTTCATTACCTGGAGGAGTAGCACAACGCGATTTGAGTGAAGAAGATTTGAGAGGTGCTGCAGATATCATGTCTAGAACAACTACAAATACAGCTTGTAATCAACCTATCATGCTTGAGTCAGATTGTTTTATTGCTAATTCGGCATTAAGTACTGATGATTTTTCACTCGAAAACAACATCACACTTTCTCCTAATCCAGCTTCTTCAGAAACATTTTTAAGGAGCACTAAGGGCACAATAATAGACCGAATATCTATATATAATGTAGAAGGAAAAATGGTGTTTTCAGACAATTATTCTATAGTCAGTACTCAGCGAAACATAAATGTAAATAATTTATCTAGAGGATTGTATTTTGTTAATATTACCTCAGATAATAGCATGGTGACAAAGAAGCTAATTGTAAACTAAAATCAATCAGAAATAGTAAGTAAATGGGACTTTACAACGATGAAATTTTCTTTTACACGCTATAATTAGCACATAATCTATTCTTCGTAAAATAGTACCTTTATAACGATATATGTAAGAAAAAAGTGTCATTTATGTATTTTTATAGAGTTTTTTAATATTAATTTGATGTTTTTTAGGTAATTACAATGATTGTGTTTTTTGTCGGATAAAAATGCAATTTATCTAAAACTTCTAATCTAATACTTAGATATATATATTGATTTTATATCTTGAAACTATATAATATTTATTTTCAACTTTCCCCCCTCGAAAATATTTAACCCTTTTCTACATATACATATTCTATTTATAAATGGTAAACCTTATTAACCTAAGGATTTAACCCAATCAATCTATCTTTTATTTAACATATTCATGTGTGGTTTAATCTATATTAAACACAAATCAATATGTTTATGCACACTTCTACCCGAGTATTCAAAAATGTAATTTTGAATAAAACAGCAAACACGACATCTTTGCTTCGATTTAATTCTAAAAGTGTTTTAACCTTTATGGTTTTTGCACTTTTTTTTATGTTTTCAAACCCGATTCAAGCCCAATGCGAGGATGGATCGGCTTGTGCTGCTAATTATGATCCAGGAGTTGGGAATGGATTTCAGACTTTTAAAGCTAAACTATATTGCTCCAATAGTGGTGCGGTAGAAAATGGTCTTATAAATTGTACTACTGCCGCAGATACAGATGGTTGTGGTATTGATGCATCTCAAGAACAATCTATGGTAGCTTTATATGATGGCACTTCTATATATAGAGGTGCAGAGACATATAATGATTTGTTTAGTGAATCACCAATTCCTTTAAACCAATACCTTCAATGGATAGTTTTTGCTACTCCACCAACAATTAAAGGAACTAAAATTCAAGCAGTAGGAGCTTCAGATTCTTGGTTTCTATTTCATGCAGGAGCATTTACAACAGATATGAGTAAAGCCACTGCGGATATTCCATATTATTCAACAGTTATGGATGCATTAACTGATCCAGCTAATAATACGGCATTTGGGAGTGGTGATTTGATAGAGACTAGTAATGTAAATCAGTTCAAATCATGGACTAATGATAATGCCATCATTAGTGATGACGTTTTTAATATATATTACATAGGCTTATCTTACAATAGACCTACAAATGGTTCTTTAAATTTTAAAGTAAAAGAATGTGAAATTGGTTGTGAGCCAGATCTTCAATGTAATTTAACCAATCAAGATTTAAT
>CAZBMY010000061.1:8080-10612 GCA_964492855.1 uncultured Flavobacteriaceae bacterium | reverse complement strand
ACTGATGATTCAGCCTCTGCAAGCGAATTAACTATAAACGCATTAAGACCTTATATCGAAGTCGTACAAATAGGAACTAATACGTCTGGCAAAACAACATCTAATCGTTTAGTCTTTGATTCTCCTGATTTTGGCACATCGCAAGTAACTAGTGCACATACTTATGCCTTATTTCCACTCACGGGTAATGTTACAAACATTAATGATGTTGAGGTACCTTCAACTGGTATAATACCAAACATATTTATAGAAGAATCTAGAGCAAACTTTGGCACTTTAGGAGACCCAACAGAGCCTTTACTTGCAAGAGCAATCACTGAAATTACAGGGAATGGACGATTCTCAATTAGTACAAATACTTCAGGATTAATAGAATTAAAATCAAAAAAACTCGAAGAACCGCTTCAAGGTTATATGTATATTAATAATTAAGATATTAAATTCCGAAGCAAAAACTATCAGTCATATAACACACAAATAAACCGAGGATAATTCTGATATTGCGGTTTAATTGAATAAAAGCCACTTTCTTATTATAAAGAAGTGGCTTTTATTTATACTTTAGTTTACCCTACTTTACGCTCTAGCGCTATGTAATGGGTTTTATTATCATTTTTATTTAATGGAAAAATCTTTACTTCGCATTTGTAAGATGTTCCATCTTTTTTATGATTAACAATAACTTCTTTAAACGGTAGATTAGCACTTAACTTTTTCCTTATGCTTTGTTTACGCTTTACTGAAGTTTTAGGGCCTTGAAGAAATCTAGGTGTATTTCCTAATGCTTCAGCTTTAGAAAAACCTGTCATATTTGAGAAACCATTGTTTACCCATAAAATTTCCTGATTACTATCAGTAATAATGATAGCTTCAAATTGTTCTTTTTTAAAGATTGAATCTATATCATTTTCCCACTTAAATTTTGATGCCAAGGTTTTTACTTTAGTAATGTCTTGTAATCGTTTAGACTCTATTAGTCTTTCAGAATTAGCATTACTATATATATCCCAGCTCATAAGGGGAAGAGCAAGTATATTAGTATGTATTGTTGAATACATCTCCTCAAATTTACTTTTACTAACAGAGGAAAGAAAAATGTCTAGCGACATCATATTGAATAAATTATTCTTCATAATTTAACAATTATAGTTTTAGGTTTAATCCTAAACTTACGTTTCTACCTTGTGTTGTAAAGCCTATAATTTCTAAAAAGTCTTCATTAAACACATTATTAATACTTGCAAAAATCTTTAATTTATTATCTATTAGTTTACGACTAAAATATAAATTAACTAAAGTGTACGCATCTAATTCTCTATTTGTAAATGTTGCGAAATCAGTATCCGTTCTTTTGCCTACATATTGTATGTCTAAAGATGCAAACGTTTTGTTAGAAAAATCATATCCTAAACTAGCATTAGCTCTATGTTTTGGTAAACGTAAACGTAGCCCTTCTTCTAATTCTGTAAACGTATAATTAGCTGATAGTGATAAGTCTTCAATAACATCTACCTCTGTTTCTACTTCAAATCCTTGTACAGTTGCTTCATCTATTGCATTCTCGTACAATGAACCTAGAAAGTTTCCATTTACATCAAAAAGACTATTGAATACAATGGTATTTTCTTCTATTCTGTTAAAATAAACAGCACTAAATCTTACGCCTTTTTTAGTATTATATTCTAATCCTGCTTCAATGGTTCTATTTTCTTCAGGGTCTAAATCTGGGTTTGGCCCAAAGAACCCAAATAACTGAGATAAATTAGGAGCTATAAAAGACGTTGCAAAAGACCCAAAAACTTTTCCGTATCCCTCATTTATATCAATTTTATAAGATGGATTAATGTTATATACAAACTGAGATCCATATTCACTATGGTTATTTAAGCGACCACCTGCATTTATAGTTAAACCTATATCTGTAACATAAACGATATTAGCATATGGGTCTGTGTTTGTAAAACTTTCCTCATCGGTAAATACGGTTTTATAATCACCATAATTAAGACCAACAATCGTATATATATTGTCATTAAATGTGTACTTATTAAACGCATCAATAACAAAACTTTCAGCTTCGTTTACGCCACCAAAATCAGAAATGGTTTCACGCTCTATATCTGTATAGGCTGCATTTATTTGAAAACTTCCGTTCTCATAACTAAACTTAGGAGAAATACCTAATCGCTTTTGATTAGACATAAACTCATCATTAGTATCTGCAATCGTAAATGTTGGTGGTGGAAATCCATCAATATCCGTTTTAAAATCATCGATACTACCAAAAGCAGAGATTTGAAAACGATCACTAAATTCATAACCAACTTTAAGATTAACATTGTAGCGAGAATAAGGGTCTGCTTCAGGGTTATTAGATTTTGCAGCAGATAAACCCTCTGCAAACTCATTACCAAACCCTAATACATAACTAAACTTATCTAAAGTTCCGTTAACTGACACATTGTTTGTAAAACGTTCAGCCCTATAGTTATCATCATCTTGTGATTGATTTGTACTAACTACAGATAAAAA
>CAZBMY010000061.1:5065-7980 GCA_964492855.1 uncultured Flavobacteriaceae bacterium | reverse complement strand
GATTCCCTTTTAATCAAAGTTGAATAAAATTCAACTTCAAACCAGATTTCATCGCGAAATTAAACATTTACTTTATTCTACAAGCTATAACTTAAATAATTCTTAGTTTTGATTCTACAATTAAAAGCATGAAATTTTCGTTTTACATTATCATCCTAATCAGTTTCTTTTCGTGTAAAAATGAAAAAGCTAATCAGCTACCAACTTCATCGCCAAGTAAATCGCTTGAACATAAGTATGCGAAAGGATTTTCAGTTTCTGAATATGAAACATATAAGATTATTACCATAACAAAGCCTTGGCCAAAAGCTAAGAAAACCTATAAATATTTAATTGCAACAGAGGATGCTTTAGCTACAATGACGTATCCTAGAGGAGAATATGATGGTGTTATTACTTACCCCATTGAAAACATTGTAGTTACATCAACAACACACATTCCCTCATTAGAGCTTCTAGGCAAAGAAAATACTCTTGTAGGATTTCCTGGCACAGATTATATCTCATCAAAGAAAACAAGAGCTTTAATAGATAACGGAAACATAAGAGAACTAGGTAAAAACGAAGGTATTAATACTGAAGTCCTTTTAGAAATTAATCCTGATATCGTCGTTGGTTTTGGTGTTGATGGTGTGAATAAAACATTCGAAACTATTAAAAAAGCCAATATTCCCGTTATATATCATGGTGGCTGGGTTGAGTCTTCTGCACTCGGAAAAGCCGAATGGATAAAGTTCTTCGGTGTGTTATTTAATAGAGAAAAGAAAGCCGATTCTATTTTTAATACAATTGAAGCCAATTATTTTGAAGCTAAAACTCTAGCTAAAAATGCAAAAAACAAACCCACTATATTGAGTGGTGCTATGACAAAAGATGTTTGGCATTTACCAAATGGTAATAGTCCTGAAGCTCAGTTTTTAAAAGATGCTAATACAGATTATCTTTGGAAAGATTCTAAAGGAAATGGCAGCTTATATCTAAGCTTTGAAGCTGTTTTAAAAAAGGCGAAGACTGCTGATATTTGGTTAAGTCCGTCTTATTATAGAAGTAGAAAGCAATTACAAGAAGCTAACTCGTTGTATAAAAATTTTGATGCCTTTAAAGATGGAGCTGTATATAGTTTTACAAATACCGTCGGAGAGACCGGAGGTACGTTATACTATGAGCTTGGTGCGGCACGTCCTGATTTAATTTTAAAAGATCTTATAAAAATTGCCCACCCAGAATTATTAGAAGATTACACACCTTATTTTTTCAAAAAATTTGAAGACTAACAAAACATACAGACTTCAGTTTATTTTGCTGAGTACTATTTTAGTACTATGCTTTTTTATGAATATAAGTTTGGGTTCTGTTAGTATTCCTTTAAAAGATATTTTCGCAAGCCTTTTTGGTCATATAGATAATGAGACATCTCAGATAATTATAAATACAGTTCGACTACCTAAAGCTATAACAGCGATTTTGGTTGGTTCTGGTCTAGGGCTCTCTGGTTTACTAATGCAAACATTGTTTCGCAACCCTTTAGCCGGACCATTTGTCTTAGGCATAAGTTCCGGCGCAAGTTTAGGAGTGGCATTAGTTATTCTTGGCTCTGGTTTATTTGGAGGTCTATTCGCGGATGCATTAACCAACAAATGGAGTATTGTGATTGCGGCAAGTTTAGGTAGTTTTCTAGTATTATTAGCTGTTCTGGCAGTTTCAAGCAAGGTTAGAGACACCATGGCTATACTTATTATAGGTTTAATGTTTGGTAGTATTACAGCAGCAGTAGTTAGCGTGCTTTCTTACTTCAGCTCTGCTGAGCAGTTACAACAATATATATTTTGGGGTTTTGGTAGTCTTAGTAATTTATCTTGGGGTGAGCTTTTAATTTTTGCAACAATTTATAGTGTTGGATTGCTACTAAGCATTGTATCAATTAAAGGTTTAAATAGTTTATTACTTGGCGATAATTATGCTAAAAGTTTAGGGTTAAATTTAAAACAAAACCGACTTATAATTATACTAGCTACAAGTTTGGTTGCAGGGACAATTACTGCTTTCGCTGGCCCTATAGCTTTTATTGGTTTAGCTATTCCACATTTAACGCGACAAATTTTCACAACCTCAAATCATAAAATATTGTTGCCTGCCGTATGTTTATTTGGAGCTATAGTAATGCTAATCTGTGATAGTATAGCACAAATACCCGGTAGTGATTATATCTTACCAATAAATGCAATAACAGCTTTAGTTGGAGCTCCGGTTGTGATTTGGCTATTAGTAAGACAACGAAAAATGATGTTTTAAAGCGTGGAAAACAACACCAAACATATTGTCCTTAAAGCGTGTAATCTTTCCATTGGTTATAAAACCAAGAAGAATGAAATAGCTATAGCTTCTAATATTAATTTTGAACTACAGCAAGGCCAACTTATTGGACTTATCGGCGCTAATGGCATTGGAAAATCTACCCTGTTAAGAACCCTGATTAAAGTGCAACCTCAATTATCAGGACATATTTTTTTAAATAATAAAGATTTAAAAGACACACATACGTCAGATTTAGCCAAGCAATTGAGTATAGTGCTCACAGAACAATTGACTTCTAAAAATTTATCTGTTTTTGAATTGGTAGCACTTGGCAGACACCCCTATACAAATTGGATTGGCAATCTTAGTCCAGAAGATGATGCAAAGGTTAGTGAAGCATTAAACCTGGTTAATTGTATAGATCTGAGAGATAAAAAATGTTACGAACTTAGTGATGGCCAATTACAAAAAGTAATGATTGCACGAGCATTAGCGCAAGACACTGATATCATTATCTTAGATGAGCCAACCACACATCTAGACATGTATCATAAAGCCTATATCTTAAAACTACTTCAGAAGTTAACCAAAGAAACAGGAAAAACAATTTTATTTTCTTC
>CAZBMY010000061.1:0-4965 GCA_964492855.1 uncultured Flavobacteriaceae bacterium | reverse complement strand
GATTTAAAACAGAATATTGAAAAAACGGAGTCTGAGCGTGAAGAAATCCGCCGAGAAAAAGATTTTCTTAATACAGAATTATCTCGACGCAATACTGAGTTTGAAAACCTTCAGCAACAAAACTTAAAACGTGATGAAGAGCTAGCTAAACAGCAAGAACAGTTACGAAAAGATTTTGAGCTAATGGCTTCTAAAATATTAGAAGAAAAATCAGAGAAGTTTACCACTCAAAATAAAGAAAATATCAAAAACATACTTAATCCTTTAGAGGAAAAAATAAAAACTTTTGAAAAGAAAGTTGAGGATTCCCAGAAGGAAAGTATAAGTATGCATAGTGCTTTAAAAGAGCAATTACTAGGGCTAAAAGACCTAAATCAACAAATGGCTAAGGAAGCTACTAACCTAACTAAAGCATTAAAAGGCGACAACAAAACTCAAGGTAATTGGGGAGAGCTAGTCCTTGAGCGTGTTTTAGAAAAGTCTGGTTTGGAAAAAGATAGAGAATACTTTGTACAACAAAATTTTCAGCGAGAAGATGGCTCGCGTGTTATGCCAGATGTTGTTTTACATTTACCAGACTCTAAGAAGATGATTATAGATTCTAAGGTTTCACTGGTGGATTATGAGCGTATGGTCAATGCAGATGACGATGAAAGAACTGGCTATTTAAGAGCACATGTCAATTCCATAAAAAAACACGTAGACCAACTTTCGGCAAAAAACTATCAAGATTTATACGATATAGAATCACCCGATTTTGTACTTATGTTTATACCTATTGAACCTGCATTTGCAGTAGCTATAAATGAAGACAACGCTCTCTACAACAAAGCCTTTGAACAAAATATTGTTATCGTCACACCGTCTACTCTTTTGGCCACATTACGTACAATAGATACCATGTGGAATAATGAAAAACAACAACAAAATGCAATTGAAATTGCGAGACAAGCTGGAGCATTATATGACAAATTTGAAGGTTTGGTCACTGACTTAACAGGAGTAGGCAAAAAAATTGACGCTGCTAAAACCGATTATTCTTCTGCCATGAATAAGCTGGTTGAAGGAAAGGGTAATCTCATATCTCGTGTTGAAAACATTAAAAAAATGGGAGCTAAAGCTAAAAAATCTCTTCCAGAAAATATCATTAAAAGAGCAGAAGAGGATATAGACTAAAAACTAAACATGTATAAATCTGTAAAGGCATCTAGAATAGAAATTTCGCAATTAATGTTACCCTCTAACACCAATTTTGGAGGCAAAATTCACGGTGGTTATATTTTGGGCTTAATGGATCAAATTGCTTTTGGCTGCGCCTCAAAGCACTCAGGTTCTTATTGTGTAACGGCTTCTGTCGATAAAGTTAATTTTCTTAACCCCATTGAAGTTGGAGAATTAGTTACCATGAAAGCCTCGATAAACTATGTGGGTAAATCTTCTATGGTAGTAGGCATAAGAGTTGAATCTGAAAATATACAAACAGGTAAAAAGAAACATTGCAATTCCTCTTATTTTACAATGGTTGCCGTTGATGGACATGGAAACACCAATACAGTTCCTGGCCTTACTATTTCCAATCAAGAAGAACTCAAACGCTTTCTTAAAGCCATTAAGCGAAAAGAAGCCTCTCAGAATAGAAAAAACGAATTTTCGAGTGACGAATTCTCAGTTGAAAAACATTCAGGAAAACTAAAAAACTACCGTGTAAAGCTTGAATTGTAAATTCACACTGTACTGTACTCTACTTACTTAAATACATTTTTCGTCTAGAATACAAATCGTAAAATTCATCATCCTTTAAACTATCAATAAATAGAATACTCTCACCAGTACTTTTCATTTCTGGCCCAAGTTTTTTATTCACATTTGGAAATTTATTAAACGAGAATACAGGCTGCTTTATAGCGTAACCTTCTAATTGAGGATTAAAGTCAAAATCAGTTACTTTCTTTTCTCCAAGCATCACCTTTGTTGCATAATTCACATAAGGCTCTTTATAAGCTTTTGCAATAAATGGTACGGTACGAGAGGCTCTAGGATTTGCTTCGATGATATAAACCATATCATCCTTAATAGCAAACTGAATATTTATTAAACCAACCGTATTTAAGGCTCTAGCTATGGTATGGGTGTGATCAATTATCTGTTGCATTACTAAGTCTCCAAGATTAAAGGCTGGTAATGTCGCGTTACTATCTCCAGAATGTACACCACATGGCTCTATATGTTCCATGATACCAATGATGTAAACGTTTCCATCTGCATCACAAATAGCATCAGCTTCAGCTTCGATTGCTCCATCTAAGTAATGGTCTAATAGTAGCTTATTACCTGGAATCGATTTTAGCAAATCAATAACATGAGACTCTAATTCGTCTTTATTGATAACGATTTTCATTCCTTGCCCTCCAAGAACATAAGATGGTCTCACTAAGATTGGAAAATTTAACTTGTCTGCAATTGCAAGAGCTTCATCAGCAGTCTCGGCAACATCAAACTCTGGATATGGAATGTTATTTTCTTTTAATATGTTTGAAAAACTACCACGATCTTCTGCTAAATCCAAAGATTTAAAGCTTGTTCCCATGATTTTAACGCCCCATTTTTCTAGCTTTTCAGCAAGTTTTAAAGCCGTTTGCCCACCTAACTGTACAATGACACCTTCTGGTTTTTCATGTTGTATGATATCGTAGATGTGCTCCCAAAATACAGGCTCAAAATATAATTTGTCTGCAATATCGAAATCTGTAGATACTGTTTCTGGATTACAGTTAATCATTATAGTTTCATAACCGCATTCTGCAGCAGCT
Organism: uncultured Flavobacteriaceae bacterium; assembly: GCA_964492855.1. Classification (GTDB taxonomy): domain Bacteria; phylum Bacteroidota; class Bacteroidia; order Flavobacteriales; family Flavobacteriaceae; genus Winogradskyella. The sequence continues at coordinate 2,155 of CAZBMY010000061.1, read as the reverse complement.
AAAACCCCATGAACGCAACAATAATCAAACTCAATACCTTGGCCAATTCGGTTTGGTCCAGATCCTAAGACTATAATTTTCTTTTTATCTGTTACAATACTTTCATTATCTACAGTAACAGTTCCATCAGGATATTCAACCTCACTTTCAAAGGTCGAATAATAGTAAGGTGTCATAGCCTTAAACTCTGCCGCACAAGTATCTACTAATTTGTAAACACGATTAATTTTTAGTTCCTTACGTTTATTATATACCTGACTTTCTAGACAGCCTAGCATATGCGCTATTTGCCTATCACCATATCCTTTTTGTTTAGCTTCAAGCAATAAATCACGTTCTATATTTTCAATTTTATATTTTGAAATTTCCTTTTCTAATTGAAAAAGTTCTTCGTACTGCTTTAAATACCACATGTCAATCTTTGTGATATCATATATACGGCTCAAAGGAATTCCCATAGCTATAGCATCATAAATCACAAATACACGATCCCAACTTGCATAGGTTAGCTTTTCAATTATGGTATCATAGTCCTTGTAACCTTTTCCATCTGCACCTAAACCATTTCTTTTTATCTCTAAGGATTGTGTAGCTTTATGAAGTGCCTCTTGAAATGAACGTCCAATCCCCATGACCTCACCAACAGCCTTCATTTGAAGTCCTAATGTTCTATCAGAACCTTCAAATTTATCAAAGTTCCAACGCGGAATTTTTACAATAACATAATCTAGTGTTGGTTCAAATAATGCAGATGTAGACTTTGTAATTTGATTATCTAACTCATCTAAAGTATAACCAAGCGCTAACTTGGCCGCAATTTTAGCAATAGGATACCCCGTTGCCTTACTTGCCAATGCTGATGAACGTGATACTCGTGGATTAATTTCTATGGCAATAATCTCTTCTTGATCATCTGGACTCACTGCAAACTGCACATTACATCCTCCTGCAAAATCACCAATACTGCGCATCATATGAATGGCCATATCACGCATTTTTTGCTGAGTTTTATCTGATAGTGTCATCGCTGGTGCTACTGTTATAGAATCTCCAGTATGGATCCCCATTGGATCCATATTTTCTATAGTACAGATAATAACTACATTATCATTTTTATCACGTAACAGCTCTAATTCATATTCTTTCCAACCCATCATTGCTTTATCAATCATGACTTCGTGGATTGGCGATATTTCTAATCCTCTGGTTAATGCTTCATCAAATTCTGCTTCATCATATACAATAGAAGCCCCAGCACCTCCTAAAGTAAACGAAGCTCTAATACATAATGGAAAACCAAATTCTTGAGCTATTTCTTTTCCCTTTAAAAAAGAGGTTGCTGTTTCTTGTGGAGCCATACCTACTCCAATTTCAAGCATTAATTCTCTAAATTTCTCTCTATCTTCAGTAATATTTATAGCATCAATATCTACACCAATAATATCTACACCAAAATCTTTCCAAATTCCTTTTTCATCTGCTTCAATACAAAGATTAAGGGCAGTTTGTCCACCCATAGTTGGCAATACCGTATCTATTTGAGGATGCTCTTTTAAGATTTTAATTATAGACTTAGTTGTCAATGGTAACAAATACACATGGTCTGCCATTGACGGATCTGTCATAATAGTTGCAGGATTAGAATTTATAAGAATAGTTTCTATTCCATCTTCACGTAAAGAGCGTAAGGCTTGTGAACCCGAATAGTCAAATTCACAGGCTTGACCAATGACTATTGGTCCAGAGCCAATAAGTAAGATAGATTTGATGTTTTTGTTTTTTGGCATGTTATTAGTTATTTGGTTTACAAAAATAAATATCGTTTGGGTACAAAAAAAGGCGTTACACCTAAGTAACGCCTTTAAAATATTAACAATTGTTAATCATTATTTTTTATGTCTTAAATCTGAAGATACAGATAATCTTTTTCTTCCTTTAGCGCGACGACGTGCTAAGACTTTTCTACCATTAGCAGAAGCCATTCTTTCTCTGAAACCATGTTTGTTTCTTCTCTTTCTTTTTGATGGTTGAAACGTTCTTTTTGGCATTATCTATATCTTTAAAAATCTTCTAATAAGTGTGTTTTGCTTTTTATAAAACTTCGTATACTCAAAGCGTGGGCAAATATACAACAGTTTTTTACACTAACAAACCC
>CAZBMY010000060.1:0-10652 GCA_964492855.1 uncultured Flavobacteriaceae bacterium | reverse complement strand
ATAACAAATACGGTTGTAAAGAATCTGCAGTAGACGCTATTCGTCGTGCAACAGATATTATGTTAGCTGGTAAACGTGTTACCGTTTGTGGTTATGGAGATGTTGGTAAAGGTACAGCGGCCTCTTTTAAAGGTGCTGGTTCTATAGTAACTGTTACGGAGATTGACCCAATTTGTGCGTTACAAGCTGCAATGGACGGTTTTGAAGTAAAACGTTTAGAAACTGTTGTTGGTAATTCTGATATTATCATTACTACTACGGGGAATAAAGATATTGTAAGAGCTGAGCATTTTGAGGCTATGAAAGACAAGACTATTGTTTGTAACATCGGTCACTTTGATAACGAAATCCAAATGGCTTGGTTAAACGAAAACCACGGTAATACTAAAGATACTATTAAACCTCAAGTTGATAAATATACTATTAACGGAAAAGATATTATTATTTTAGCTGAAGGGCGTTTAGTAAACTTAGGTTGTGCAACTGGTCACCCAAGTTTTGTAATGAGTAACTCATTTACAAATCAGACTTTAGCACAAATCGAACTATGGAACAATAGCGAAGCATACGGAAACGATGTGTATATGTTACCAAAACATTTAGATGAAAAAGTTGCTAAATTACACTTAGAAAAAATTGGTGTTGAATTAACTGAATTAGCAGATTATCAAGCCGAGTATATTGGTGTAACTGTTGAAGGCCCATACAAACCTGAGCATTACCGTTACTAATCTGTATTTGTTATGCTGAACTTGTTTCAGTATCTCATTATAAATTAGAAAAATCCCAAGCAAATTTGCTTGGGATTTTTTATTTAACTTGCTTTAAATATTTATTTCATGACATCTCCAAATAGACTAGATAGTTACATCAAAGATTTTGAATCATACATCCCTCAGCATGAACATCATAATCTTAAAGTCTCTAAATCAACTGTCGGTTGGCAAATAGACCATAGCCTAAAAGTGATTAATGGCATTATTGGACAATTGAAAGAAGCACCTACAGATAAAAAATCTAAACTAACACTATTAGGCCGTTTCTGTTTAGCCACCCGATACATCCCTAGAGGAAAAGGGAAAGCGCCTAAAACTGTTTTGCCACCAGAACATATAGAATTAAGTCAGTTGAATGAACAACTCGAATTAGCTAAAAAACGTCTACCAGAGATACAGAATGTTAATGCTAAAGCTACATTTAAGCATCCATATTTTGGCATACTTACCAAAAAACAAACACTAAAGTTTATCGAAGTTCACACCAATCATCACTTAAAGATTGTTAGGGATATATTAAAAAAGTAATTCTTCTTTCTGAAGTAATTACCTTTACAATATGCAACACATCTCAAAACTCCCAAACGTAGAAACTAACATCTTTACGGTGATGAGCACATTAGCAAATAATCACAGTGCTTTAAATTTATCCCAAGGTTTCCCAAATTATCCGAGTGATCAAAAACTTATAGATTTTGTGAACAATGCCATGAATAACGGCTACAACCAATATGCGCCAATGGCTGGGGATTTAGATTTGCGTTTAGCCATTTCCAATAAATACCAAAGACTTTATAATAGTACCTATCATCCTGAAAAAGAGATTACGGTTACTGCTGGAGCAACACAAGCTATTTATTGTATTATTTCGGCATTTGTAAGATCAAATGACGAGGTTATTATTTTTAAACCTGCATACGATTGTTACGAACCTGCTGTTGAAGTTAATGGTGGAAAAGTGATTCCGATTCAATTGTCTGCACCAGATTATAAGCCTAATTGGGAAGAGGTTAAATTAAAACTATCGTCAAAAACGAAGATGATTATCATCAACTCGCCACACAATCCAAGTGGAACAATTTGGTCAAAAGACGATATGCTTCAACTTCAAAAACTAACCCAAAACACAGATATTATTCTATTAAGCGATGAAGTGTACGAGCATATTGTTTTTGATGGCGAACAACATCAAAGTGCTTGCTTATTTCAAGACTTAAAACAACGTAGCTTTATTACAGCTTCTTTTGGAAAAACGTTCCATAATACAGGCTGGAAAATTGGTTACACTTGCGGACCTGAAGACTTGATGGAAGAGTTTCGGAAAGTGCATCAATTCAATGTGTTTTCTGTACACCATCCATCGCAAAAAGGTATTGCGGATTATATGCAAGATGAAAACACTTATTTAGGTTTGAATCAATTTTTTCAGCAAAAACGAGATTTGTTTTTAAGCTTAATAAAAGAGTCGAGATTTAAGTTTACACCTTCAAAAGGCACTTATTTTCAGGTTTTAGATTATTCAGATATCACAGATGAAAATGATGTGGATTTTGCTAAACGATTAACTACTGAATTTGGTATTGCTTCTATTCCGCTTTCCGTTTTTAACTTAAATCAAAAAGACGATAAGGTCTTACGTTTCTGCTTTGCAAAAACTGATGACACTTTGTTAAAAGCTGCAGAAATTTTGAATAAAATATAAATAAGCTCTGTCTGGTCGAGCGGAGTCGAGGCCTTAACTTCCGATAGACTTTAATAGTTCTCGACTGCGCTCGAACGGACAGCGAAAGACATCTTGTTCTTTATTTAATCTAATGCCTTAGTTAGCTTCTGCATAAACGCTCCAACTTTAGAAGGCTCTAACCAACGCGTTACGACAACAACATTGTGTTTTTTGTCAACAACTATAAAATTACCGCCAAAACCTGCAGCGTAATAAATATCCTCAGAAACATTTTCCCAATGGCGTGGCCCTTTTTTGTTAAGCCACCACATGTAACCATAATTTACATTGGGTTTTGATGGTGTTACAGCTCGCTCAATCCAATCTTGGCTAACGAGTTGTTCGTTTTTCCATTTGCCATTATTTAAAAACAACAGTCCAAAACGTGCCATATCTTCTGCAGAGATAAACAAGCCAGCACCAGAGTGTCCGCCACCGGTAACCGATTTCATTTTAAGTCCATCGATGGTTGCCCAAGCATTATCATAACCAAACCAACGCCATGTTGTAGACGCTCCAATTTTATCCATTAAATTCTCTTTTAAAACTTGAGGCAAAGGTTTACGCCATACTTGCAATGCTGAATACGCCAACACATTAACACGAACATCATTATACTCCATAACAGTTCCTGGCTCTCTTAATTCTCTATTTTTCCAATCATCTATATCACCTTTTCGTGGTGGTCTATCTGCCCAATCTTTTCCTCCCCAAAGTTCGCCAGACCAATCCGAGTTTTGTTGTAATAAATGTTGCCAAGTAATTTTAGAATTATGATTTCCATCAAAAGTGCCATCCCAAATGTAATCTTTAGCTAAATCTGTTTCATTAGTAATTAGACCTTTATCAACTGCCAAACCTGTAACTGTAGACAAAAAGCTTTTAGTAACACTAAAGGTCATATCTACGCGCTTAATATCGCCCCATTTGGCAACCACATAACCATCTTTTAGAATCAGTCCTGCTGGACCTCCACGTTTTTTTGTAGGCCCCGAAATTTTATGAAAAGGCTCTCTTGCAAAGCCTTTTGCAATTGCAATTCTTAAATCTCTAGAACCTGAATATTCGTTGTTTTTTGCAAATTCAACAGCATCATTTAACCATTCTGCATCTACTTTTAAATCCGTCGGCGATTTTTCTATCCAAGCTTCATTCCGTTCAGGGAAATAAGTAATCTGAGCAGAAAGACTAGAAAAAGAAATAAATAGAATAATCAGAAAATAGCTTCGTATTAGAGACATATTATAATGGTGTTAATTAATGTAATAGGCTTTGTAAATTTACTAATTTTAAGTCGTGAAAAACCTAAAGCGTTTACATCATTGAAAAACTAAATCCCAATGAGTGAATTGTTTTCACAGTTCAAAAAAATAGCAAATGAAAACCAAACTAAAAATTGCACTTATTCAATCAGATTTAACATGGGAAAATCCTGAAGAAAATCGCAACCATTTTGAATCAAAAATTGAAGCTATTACTGAAGCCGTAGACCTTATTATTCTGCCCGAAATGTTTACTTCTGGTTTTACTATGAATGCCAAAGCTGTAGCAGAAACTATGGATGGTAACACCCTTAATTGGCTTAAGCATTTTGCATCTAAAAAGAATACCGCAATAACAGGTAGTTTAGTAATTTCTGAAAACAACAATTTTTATAATCGCTTAGTTTTTGTACATCCAGACGGAAAGGTAGACACCTACGATAAGCGTCATACATTTACTTTAGCTGGTGAACACAAAGTATATGCTGCAGGTAAATCTAAAAGCATTATCAACTATAACGGATGGAAAATTTGCCCTCTAATTTGTTACGATTTACGTTTCCCTGTTTGGGCAAGGAATACGGAAGATTACGATGTCTTACTCTATGTTGCTAATTGGCCAAAACCAAGAATAAATGCTTGGGATGCGCTACTAAAAGCAAGAGCTATTGAAAATATGAGTTACTGCATCGGAGTTAACCGTGTTGGAATTGATGCTACTGACCATGAATACCCCGGGCATTCTGCTTGCTATGATGTATTAGGTAATAAAGTAGTTGGTTTTGAACCAAACGAAACTAACGTAAAACTAATAACTCTAGAAAAATCTCCGATCGAGACATATCGTAATAAACTTAATTTCTTAAATGATAAAGACCGTTTTTTAATTGTCTAAAGTAAATGGTATTACGAAATCAAAATTTGGACGAACAGGATCAATAGGCTTAGAGTAGCTAATTCGTTCTGGTTGAATTTTTTTTAAATAATTTCCTGTATCAAACTTCCCGTTTTTATTTTCATCAAAAATTACGCGAAGTTGATATTGTCTAGGGTCTATGTTGTTAAAGTCTACAATGGGATATTCATCAGCATATTGCTCGTACAGCACTTTACCCGCATCATCAGTAAGCTGTACAATTAATGGTAGTTTGGCATTGATTAGATTCACTCTTATACTACCATAATCCTCTTTCTTCTTGGTATTAAAAGAAAAATTTAATGTATCATTAACTTCTCCATAAAAGTCTGTTATGGCAGACGGAAGCAATTGCATTCTGTAGTTTTCAGATTCTTCTTTATCAATTTTAAATGCGTATCTATTATAAATCTTATCGAATTCAATAGCGTATTTTACGTTAACAGAATCCTTATTAATAATCTTAATTTTGGTGGTATCAATTTTTTCAAAAGGTGTTGATGCCTCTAGTGTAATATCTTCATTAAAACTTAGTGTACCTGGTTTTAAAGCACTGATTATTATAGAATCCTTTTCAGCTTTTCTAAACTTATATTTAAACGTTTCTTCAAAAGTATTAGTCTTCACCAAAATAGAAGCTGAATCAATTTCAATCTTTGGCTTATACCAATAATACAAACTATCGGTTTCTTTATCTCTAACTAATCTATAGGCAATATTTTTTATAGAATCAGACTGTATTTCTATATCTACATCTTGTAATTCACCTTCAAAAGGAAACAGTATGCGCTGCGCTCCAACCTGAGTTGGCTTTAATACCTTAAAATCTGGGACTTCTTTAAAAAGTGTAATATCATAAGTAGAATCTGTTGGCACTGTAATCACATCTTCGTAAAACCCTATTTTATCTGTTTTGGGTTGATACGTAAAGTTAGAGCTCTCTTCCTTTAGTGCTAATAATTTATAGGTGCCTGCTTTTATATTGTCTATACTATAAGTCACCAAACTATCTAGAGTATTGGTAATATATTTAGGCTTTTCTTTAAAAACCATTGAGTCATTATATATCGAGTCTACCTCATAAAGCATAACCGATACAAATGGTTCTGCAGTTCTACGTTCCGCATCAAAAACAGCCCCTTTTACAGACAATGAATCGATGGTTTCTCCTGTTGAAAACACATAACGATAATACGCATAAGGGTTTTCTTCGTTATTATCTACAATGCTTTGACCAAAGTTAAATGCATAAGTTGTGTTTTCTTCTAACGTATCTTTAATCTTTATCGTAATATATTTACTAGCCGTACCCAATGGTGTAATAACAGGCTGAGTAGTCATTGGGGGCGAAATAATTAACTGCTTTTGTAAATCTTTGATTTTTACATACTCATTGAAGTAAATTCTAATTTCATCACCTTTAAAATTTGTAGAATAATTTTTAGGACTTTCACTTATTATTACTGGAGGTTCAGTATCCTTCTCTCCGCCTGTTGGCCTTCCTCGGCTGGCACAACCAAGTACAATGAGAAGTGCTGTAATTACAGAAAAATATAGACTTAAAGATCTTCTAGACATTTACAGAAAAAAATTTAAACAAATTAACAACTTAATTCTAATAATAACGAACATTCTACTCAGCAATTGCCATAGTTGCCACACTAATTTTAATGTCTGGTATTGCTTGTAAAAGTAACGCACAAGCTTCAATTGTTGCTCCTGTTGTAATGATATCATCAACTAAGAGGATATGCTTTGCTACTAAATTTTCGGTTTTACCTAAAGCAAAACGTGTGTTAGCATCATCAAAGCGTGTTATCCTATCCTTAAACACTTGTGTTCTGCTATGTTTTATCTTAACTAAAGTATTCTCGTCAAAATCTACATCTAAGGCTTTTGCTATAGATTGACCAAACTTAGTGACTTGATTATAACCGCGCTCGCGTTTTTTCTTTCTATGCAAAGGCACAGGTATTACAACATTAATATCTTTATAATGAGGAATAGATTGCAATTCGCCACCAAGCCAATCACCTAAAAACTCTCCAATCTGCTCATGCCCACGATACTTCAGATTATGCAACAACTCTTGCACCAACCCTTTTTTTGAAAAATGAAGCAATGCCGTTGCATGCTGTAGCTGAACTCGACCATATAGTATCTTTTTTACAGCATCATTATTTTCAAAATGAAAATTAGTTATTGGCAATTCGTGACGGCAAGCAATACAAACTACATGTTCATTATCTTTTAATGGAAGTTTACAGGCTTCGCATATCTGAGGAAAGAATAGATTTACTACGTTTTGAAACACAACAGATTATGAATTTATTAGTCTAATATTTTACTTTTTAACTTAAATGTAATACTTAATTTTTTAGTCGCTATAAATTGACAAAAAGATGATGTTAATCGTAGCGGTTTTATATTTTTGCAGCATGGCAAATAATGAAGATAAATTTAAAAAGGTTTTATCACACGCTAAGGAATATGGATACGTATTTCAGAGTAGTGAGATTTACGATGGTTTAAGTGCCGTTTACGATTATGCACAAAACGGTGTTGAACTTAAAAAAAATATACGCGACTATTGGTGGAAAGCCATGGTACAAATGAATGATAATATTGTGGGGATAGACGCCGCAATTTTTATGCATCCAACGACCTGGAAAGCTTCTGGCCACGTCGATGCATTTAATGACCCATTAATAGATAATAAAGATTCAAAAAAGCGTTACCGAGCTGATGTTTTAATTGAAGACTATTGTGCTAAGATTGAAAACAAAATAGAAAAAGAAGTCAAAAAAGCGGAGAAACGTTTTGGCGATGCCTTTAATAAAGCTGAATTTGTTTCAACAAACGGACGCGTTTTAGGCTATCAAGAAAAAATTAATTCCATTCTATCCCGAATGGGAAAATCTCTAGAAGCAGAAGATTTAGCAGATGTAAAAGCTTTAATTGAAGAGCTTGAAATCGTTTGCCCAGTTTCCGGAAGTAAAAACTGGACAGATGTTAAGCAATTTAACCTTATGTTTGGCACCAAGCTTGGTGCATCTGCAGACTCTGCGATGGATTTATATCTAAGACCAGAAACAGCACAAGGTATTTTTGTGAACTTTTTAAACGTACAGAAAACGGGGCGTATGAAGATTCCGTTTGGTATTGCACAAACCGGAAAGGCATTTAGAAATGAGATTGTTGCCAGACAATTTATCTTTAGAATGCGTGAGTTTGAACAAATGGAAATGCAATTTTTCATTAAACCAGGTACGCAATCGGAGTGGTTTAAACACTGGAAAGAACATCGCATGAAATGGCATTTGTCTTTAGGCATGGGCGAAGATAATTACCGTTTCCACGACCATGAAAAATTAGCGCATTATGCAGATGCTGCTACGGATATAGAGTTTAAATTTCCATTTGGGTTCAAAGAATTAGAAGGTATTCACTCCCGTACAGATTTTGATTTAAAACAACACGAGGAACACTCTGGCAAAAAGTTACAATACTTTGACCACGAAGAGAATGCTAATTATACGCCATATGTTTTAGAAACCTCTATTGGTTTGGACCGTATGTTTTTAGCTGTATTTTCTAATGCACTACAAGACGAAGAATTAGAAAACAACACCATACGTACAGTTTTAAAATTACCAGCGGTTTTAGCACCTGTAAAAGCGGCTATTTTACCACTTGTAAGAAAGGATGAAGCCTTGGTTAAATTATCTAAAGATATCTTGGATGATTTAAAATGGGATTTCAATGTAGCTTATGACGAAAAAGACGCTGTAGGTAGAAGATACAGACGCCAAGATGCTAACGGAACACCGTTTTGTATTACTGTAGATGGCGAAAGTTTAGAAGATAATACGGTTACGATTCGTCATAGAGATACTATGGAACAACAACGTGTCGCTATTTCAGAATTAAAAGACATCATCAAAAAAGAAGTTGATGTTGCGAGTTGGTTAAAAAACATGTAACCAATCTGAGAGAGAGAGATAAACGCCCAAATTTAATAGAAAAAATGGGCGTTTTTTAATTCATTTTTATCTAAAAACTTGCGTATAAATTCTCTACTTTTTTTAAAAATAAGCCTTCAACTGTATTGTTCCTGTGTGTATAACTTTAGACGTTTCGGTTTTACGTCCAAAATAATTAAGATTTAGATCTAAAAACTTAGTTAACTTTTTCTGAGCAATAACGCTCCATGTAAAATTTCGTCCTGGTTGCAAACCTTCTAAAATCTGAAAGGCTACTGGAGAATTAGCATTGCCTAAATAATTATTCTCAAAATAATTAAACTCACCTGTTAATGCTATTTTTTGAGCGTTATTGTACGTAAATGAAAATCCATAATTATTTTGTAATAACTCCTCAGATTCTCCTATAGTATTCTGCTTATTTGTGTATTGATAAAACACATCAAACTGTGCATTTTCATTAAAAATATAAGACAATTTAGGTTGAAACTGCGTTTCATCTATATTAAAATCTCTATTGGTAAAACTTTCATTAGAGCTCTCATTATTACTTAAACTTCCTTCTGTTGTGACTAACCAGTTTTTTGCAAACTTATGGTTAAAGTTAAACTGATGACTTTGTAACTGACTTCGTTGCGCTCCAATAGACAATAAACTCTGATTTTTATTAGTCAAATATGTGTAAGAGGTCGTGTAACGTTGCTTTCCCCTATTGTAAAATAATACATTTCGTAAATTGAAATTTAAGCCTAGTCGGTTGGGATTAGTATCGTTATCATCATTTAACGCTTCAAACGGATTAAGATTAAATGAGCTACCATCGCGACGTAACCTATTATCTACTAAAAATGAGCTTTGATTATAAAAATGAGACCAGAATTTCTTCGCTTTATGGTTTGAAGAATTCCACGACTGCGGATTAAACGTTATGGTTTGACTAAAACGGTTTTGATGCGTTTGTATAAATATCTGATTGGGTAACAATACACGTATAAAGTTGCCTTGGTCTGCAAACTGAGCCACCTCAAACTCTCCTAACTCTTGAATACCGTTTTCGTTATAATCTATAAAGGTAAAATTACCTTGACCTGGCTCAACTTCTACAAATGTAAAATCTTGTTGTGGCAAGGTCCCCGAATTGGTTTCGTAACTCGTATTGAGTAATAAAATGTTTTTAAACAAACGCTGATTATAATTCAACCGACTATTCAAAGACTGCTCATCTTGCGATGTATTATCCTCAGCTTTAAGATCTCTAAAATTTACAAACAATTGAAGATTACTCGTTTTACTCTGAATCAATCGCGATTTTAAATAATAGGTGTTTGATGTATTAACACGTTGTAAAGCACCTGTACTGAGCGGAGTCGAAGTATTATCTCGTAAACTATCATTGACTCTGTTAATATAGCCCAATTCTACAAATACTTTTGTACTATCACCAACACCTGCAAACGCTTCATAAGATGTGAATTTTTGACTCAGTGCTGTTAAATTTCCTGTTGCTATTTCGGTTTGTTCATTATTTTCTAACGCTAATTTTGCGCCTGTCCATTTATTATTCTTACCATAAACTATACGATTAAAAGACCTTGAAAAATTAGATTCGTTTAATGTAGACGTATTACGTAACGCACTAGACTGTGAGAAAATAGTAAAATTTCCCAAACGCAAATTTGCACTAAGATTGTGACGATTACCATTAAAGGCTTCACTATAATTTAAATGCTCAAAATTATAAGCAACACGTCCTTTTTTATGATGAAATAGTTGTAATCCAGAATTAAATAGTAATTGATTTCCTAAACTCACATTTCCTTGGTTGGCTTGAGAGTTATCCAAATTCCAATCTCGTGCAAATTCTGCGCGATATAACCGTTGTACGGTTCTAAAATTATCCTGCAAATAATCCACATCTGCCAATGCCGAAACATTCCATGCACTATCTTTCTTAACTAGTTTTTGTTGTACTTTAAGCTTACCTGCAAACCC
>CAZBMY010000059.1:3696-10732 GCA_964492855.1 uncultured Flavobacteriaceae bacterium | reverse complement strand
ATTCAACACTATGAATAACTTATTGGCAATGGTAAATCAGACTGATAACCCTAAGTTAGCAGAGGGAATTGATAAACTCTCAGGCTTGTTACGTTATGTGGTTTATGATACTAAAAATGAAAAAGTGTCTATTGCTGATGAAATTAGTTTTATCAAGAACTTTGCAGAATTACATTTACTGCGTTTTGAAGATGATGAAATTGATTTTAAAATAAAAACTACGGGTACTTTTGATACTCAACAAATTGAACCTGGTATTTTTTTGTGCTATGTAGAAAATGCATTTAAACATGGTGTGCAACCTGAAGAAAATGCGTTTATTTATATAGATATCGATATGTCTAAAAATGATACTATTACATTTTTAATAGAGAATTCTATTCCTAAAATACCTTTTAAAAATGACACTGGTGGTTTTGGACTACAGTCTAATCAAAATCGATTGAATTTGGCATATCCAGATAAACATACAATTGAATTTGAAGAAGGACCTCATGCGTATAAAGTTAAATTAACAATCAATACCAATGATTAAAGTACTTATAGTAGATGATGAACCAAAAGCGATTGAACTCATTAGTTCGTATATATCGCATTTCTCAGATTTTGAATTGGTAAGTACGTTTCGCAATGGACTAAAAGCGTTAGAGTTTATCAATTCGAATACAGTTGATGTTATTTTTCTCGACATTAATATGCCGCATTTAAACGGCTTGTCGTTATCAAAAATGATCCCTTCAGAAACTGCTATTGTATTCACTACGGCCTATTCTGAGTATGCTGTAGAGAGTTATACTATTAATGCTATAGACTATCTTTTAAAACCTATTAGTTTAGAGCGTTTTTCTAAAAGCATTACCAAGTTAACGAGTAAATTCAACACAGATACTGCTTCTACTGCTAACAACGAACCTAATGAAACTATTTTTATAAAAAGCGGATTAGAAACACATCAAATTAAAATTGAAGCTATCAACTATCTTCAAAAAGATGGAAATTACATCTATTATATAACTTCTGAGAAAAAAATCATGGCTAGAGAAACTATTGCTGAAGCTTTACAACATCTTACCAGTGATTTTATCCAAATACAGAAATCATATATTGTTAACTTTAAGAAAATTGATTCTATAACTTCTGATTATGTACACATAGGTAACGTAAAGATTCCTATAGGTACACAATTTAAGACTCTATTAACTGAGAAAATTAAATCTTAAATGCGAGTGTGTTATTTTCTTTGACGTAATACTAAATCAAAATATAGTAACGCATAAAGAAGAGACGAGAAATTTATGCCGAGCTTACCGAAGTGAGTCTCTTCTCCCTCACAAAATTAAAAGCTTCTCAATATTGAGAAGCTTTTTTGATTTCAAGAAGTTTGTTATAAATATAAAGATGCGACGAGAAGTTTAAGTATTGAACAAAATCAAAATGCTTAAGAGTAAGCATTTCTAGAATCTCAATATGGTACTTGTTAAAAGAAGTCTCTTTTACGTATACAGTAAAAAAGAATGGGCATTTTTAAATATACAATTGGCTTTTAAACACTTAAAGAAGAGGTTGAAAATTATTGCAAGTTCACATTTTTATAAAAAAATCGATAAAATGCTTGTTTTTTACGATTAATTACATAAATTTGCCGTATTAAACGCTTAAATCTATACCTATGAAAACTAAAGTAACTTTTTTTAGCCTAGTCTTCTTATTTGTTTCTTTCGTGTTTTTTGCACAAAACAATATTGAAGCTTATGTAACGGAAACTTATGAAGTTATAACAGAATCAGATACAGAATTAGATACAGAACCCGAGCCTAAGCCTAAAAAGGTAAAGTCTAGTAAAAAGGATTCGCAAAGTATTATTACTGGTAAAGTCTCTATTAATAAATATCATGATCGTGATGAGCTTTATGCAATGAATAAAGGTGAATTACTTGAATTGTATATTGAAAGAATTGAGGTTGTAGTAAATATCTTGCCAAAGATTGCATTCGCAACTAAACCAGGAGTTACAATGAATACGCTAGGAATTCCTAATACTAAAGACCATAGAAAAGCTTTGGAAGCAGAAACAGAAGCTACCAAAGATTACTTTGAAAGTACTAGTGGTTTTCAGAGAACTATATTACCCTATTCTGATAAGGCAAATTTAATTGCCGCGATTTTATTTTATGAAGATACACTTAAATCTCTTCATACTTATAATGAATTTAACAAATTATAGGTTTATTTAATTTAATGACGAATTTTTCACGTAATTCACTGATAAACTTGTTTTTAGGTTGAAATTAAATAGTGACGTATGATCAATGATTTTATTTTTTTGTGCATTTCATCGATAATTTTTGTATTTCAAAGTAAATGTTCATAAGTTTGGATAAATAGTTGAAAATATCCTTAACCCCAAATCTATCACTATGAAAAATTTTACAAGAATAATTTTATTCGCCTTTTTTGTTGTTGGCACTGTTAGTGCTCAACAAGAAAAAGGTATCTATGGAACCAGAAATTGGTTGAATAATTGGACCGAATTTGAGCCCGCTACTATTAAATATGGAGAACCTACTCAAATACTATCTGGTACAATTACTAGAGATACCAAGTTAACTAAAAGAAACACATATTTATTATCTGGAAATGTTTATGTAACTAATGGTGCAAAACTAACAATTGATCCTGGTACTGTGATACTAGGAGATTCTGATTCCAATGGAACTCTTATAATAAGTAGAGGTTCTAAAATAATTGCTAAAGGTACCGAGACAGATCCTATAGTTTTTACATCGAGTAGTGATGTGAAAAAAGAAGGTGATTGGGGTGGTATTTTTATATTAGGCGATGCACCAATTAATAATTATGGAAATGCAGCTAGTATAGATTTTGGATTACAACCATCATCATACAGCGATATTAGTTATGGAGGAGAAACTCCTGATACATCTTCTGGTGCCTTAAAATATGTAAGAATTGAATTTGCTGGAAAAAGAACTAAAGAGTACGGTTATTTTAATGCATTAACAATTGCTGGTGTTGGTTATAATACGAGTTTCGAGAATATCATGGTAAGTAATAGCCAAGGAAATTCTATCAATGTTTTAGGAGGTATAGTGAATTTAAGAAAAATAATTTTGTATAAATCAAGTGGAAATGATTATGTATTTAATCAAGGTACACAATGTGATATTATTAATTCATTAGCAATTAGATCGCCTTACGTGTCTAGATCAAGTAGATCAAGATGTATCTATGTCGCTTCTTTTAATGATAAAGAAGATGCAGATTTAGCAAGAAGTAAATCCTTTGTTACTGCCGAAAACCTAACCTTGGTTAATTTAAGTGAGAATCTTGAATATGATATGAAAATTGGCTTAGTAAAAGAAGCAATATACATTGGTGAAGATGCATCATTGTACATAAATAAAAGTGTTGTTTCTGGTTTTAATCCAGCTGTGGTTTTTGATCCAAAAATAAAAATAAAAAGTTCAAGTCTAGATCGTTTGAGATTTAGCGAAATGTATTTTAATAATTGTAAAGGAAATATTTTCTCAGGAAATAACCCTAACAATGATGATTTAGAAAACTGGTACGGTAATAGAGCCTTTAACAATGTATATTCTAAAGGAAACGATTCTGAAACGTTTATAGATTTAATGGATCCAACACGACCAGATTTTAGATTGCGAATTAATAAAATAATAGCATCTAATGATTTCGAATTTGATAATGATTAATAGATTAATAATAATTTAATAAGAAAAACTAAAACTAAGAGTAGATGTTGTTATAAACATCTAAAAAAAACTAAACGGCGGGGCGCTAGATAGTGAGAGAATACTCTTAAATTTATCAAGTATATATATAGGTATTATGCAAATTAAACTCCTTTCTTAGAATCTAAGAAAGGGAGTTTAATGTAAGTGTTTTTTAATATAGAATCGCATGCAAAATAATACTATTATAAAAAAAATTGGCTTTGTGCTTTGTTTAACTGTTTTGTTTTTTTCAAAACAGTTAAAGGCGCAAATAGTTATTGGTTCTCCTTCACTAGGTTTTACTCAAGCTTGTGCAAGTGAGTCATTTAACACCTATAGCACTACATTTATCTTTTCACCTGAAACTGGTTTAAACGGTACAAATCAGTTTATAATTGAAATGTCTGATGCAAGTGGAGATTTTTCTGATGCTACGGTAGTATTTACATCAGATCAAGGATCAGTCAATGTATCTCCAGCAACCTTATATTTTTCAATACCAACAACTACATCTGGCGAAAATTATAAAATTCGAATTAAAAGTACTGCTCCCGCAGCTACAAGTTCTAGTTCTATGGCTTTTGCTGCCTACTATAAATTACAAGACAGTCCGTTTTCAATTAATAATCTAGTATCGACTGGAGCATATTGTTCTGGAAGCAGCTATCTTTTAACAATTGATAATCCTGGAACTGGAGAAAATGATTCTCCATTAAATTATCCATCACTTACATTTAATTGGTATAAAGAAACTGGACCTACAACAGCTGAATTTGTTTCGCAAGGAAATACCTTAGAAGTAAATCAAGAAGGAACCTATTTCGCAGAGACTAATTATGGCACCTGTACTTCAAATTCATTTTCTAATAGAGTTACTATAACTGAGGCAATTTCTGGAGACACTTCTGTAACAATTGCATCTAGTTTAGGTAATCCTTATTGTCCAGAAGATGGATTAACAACATTAAGTACTATTGGAGGTAATAGCTACCAATGGTTTAAAGATGGTGAGCTTATACCAGATGCTACAAATCAAATGTACCAAACCGATCAATCTGGAAATTTCATGGTTATTGTAGACCTAGGAGGTTGTCAAGCAAGTGGTGAAATTGATTTAGTAAGTGAAAATTTTGAAAGTACGATTAACGTATCAGAAATTAATGAGTTAGAACAAGGAGACATACTAACAGTGTTTGTTACTACTACTGCTATTGATCCAGAATTTCAATGGTTTCTAAATGACGAATTAATCCAAGATGCCATTACAGATTCCTACGATGCTGCAGAATATGGTAATTATAAAGTGATTATAAACCAAACATCGGTTTGTAATGTTTCAAACGAATTTCTTTTTGAAATTAAAGAACCAATTGATCCATTTCCAGATGTAGAAAACATCCCTAATTTAGTAAGCCCTAACGGAGACAATATAAATGATACTTGGCAACTTCCTCTCAAGTATGTTAATGGTGCAGAAGCCCAAGTGGTTATTATGAATAGCCAAGGGAAAATTGTACTACAAACAAATGATTATCAAAATAATTGGCCAGAAAACACGACAGATTTGTATAGTGCAAACCAGGTCTATTATTACATCATCACGTCAAAAGATGAGGAGATTAAAAAAGGATCGATAACCGTAATTAATTAACATGAAAACCGCACGTTTAACTATAGTCATATTTTTCTGCTTATTGCAGATGATGTCTTATTCTCAAGAAGAGAGTGAGATGACTGCACTCGTGTTACCAGTAAGGAACTCGTTAACTTTTAACCGTTTTGTAATTAATCCTACCTTTAGTTTTGTTAGAGAACAACATAAATATATTAGTGTTTTTAATAAAAGAGAATGGGTACAGTTTGAAGACGCTCCCCAAACTTATTTAGCAAGTTACAATGGCCGACTTGGAGAAAACGTTGGAGGAGGAGTAGCATTATTCCAACAAAACTTTGGTGTATTTACGACGTTTGGTGGCGTTGCTAATTTCGCTTATAACGCCAGACTAGGTCAAGATAGTAATCTTACATTTGGCATGAACGTTGGTGCTTATAGAAGCGGTCTCAATAATGGTAATGTAGTTATCAACAGAGATTCTGCAGATCCATCATTAAATAATTTACCTTCTAGTACGTCAATATTGGTAAATCCAGGAATTAATTATGGAACAACTTTTTTAGATATAGGAGTGTCTGTAAACAATCTCGCTGTTTATAATTTTGAAGCCTCAGAGCTCATTAGTGATAACCCAGAACAAGCAATTCAAGGACATTTAATGTATACAGGTTATATGACTAGTGGTGGTTTTTTTGATGAAGCCAAGTTCTCTGGATTAGTTAAATCTGAATTTAAAAAAGAAGAAACTGTAGTGTCAGGGATTGCGATGCTTTCAATACCAAAAGGTATTTGGGCTCAAGTAGGCTATAACAATTTATATGGCGCCTCAGGTGGTTTAGGGATTAATATTACCCCAGAAGTATCTATGGAGTATAGTTATGAGAAAGCTGTTGGCGCTTTAGCAAATTTTGGATCTTCTCATGAATTTACCCTAGCTTATAGATTTAAAAATAAAGACAATTATTATTATAGTGGAGACGAAGACGTCGCTGGATTATTTTCTGATAACAAGAAAAAAAGACGCGTTACAAAAAGTCCTAAAGCACAATCAAGTACTGTTGCAACTGAAACAGATCCAATTTTAGAAAGAAAAAGAAAACTAGCTGCAATTGCTAAAGCTAAAAAAGAAAGAAAAAGCAAAAAAGAGGCGAAGCAAAAGAAGTTTGCAGAAAAAAATAAGGAAAGAGAAGAAGCTAAATTAGCAGCAAAAGCGAAAGTTGAGGAAGAACTTTTTGCTCAAGCTGAAGCAGATATTAAAGAAAGAGAAGAAGCAAAATTAGAGTTAAAAGCCAAAGAAAAACAAGCGATAGCAACAGCAGAAGCTCAAGCAAGAGCAGAGGTTAGAGCAATTTTAGAAGCAAGAAAGCAGGCTAAAGAATCTACGCAAGTAGGGACTCAATTAGAAACAGAACGCTTAGCAACAGCAAAAGCAAGAAAAGCGGCAGATGCAAAAGCAAGAGAAGAGGCTAGAGCAGCAGAAGCTAAGGCAACAGCCGAACGTTTAGCGAAAGAAAAAGCTGAGGCAGAAGCAAAAGAAGCTGCACGACAAAAAGCGGTAGCAGATGCAAAAGCTAAGGCAGAAGCACAGGCAAAACTAGCAGAAGCAAAAGCAAAAGAAGAGGCTAGAGCGGCAGAAGCTAAGGCAACAGCCGAACGTTTAGCGAAAGAA
>CAZBMY010000059.1:0-3596 GCA_964492855.1 uncultured Flavobacteriaceae bacterium | reverse complement strand
CTAAGGCAGAAGCACAGGCAAAACTAGCAGCAGAAAAAGCAAGAAAAGCAGCAGAAGCAAAAGCAAGAGAAGAGGCTAGAGCAGCAGAAGCTAAGGCAACAGCCGAACGTTTAGCGAAAGAAAAAGCTGAGGCAGAAGCAAAAGAAGCTGCACGATTAAAAGCAGTAGCAGATGCAAAAGCTAAGGCAGAAGCACAGGCAAAACTAGCAGCAGAAAAAGCAAGAAAAGCAGCAGAAGCAAAAGCAAGAGAAGAGGCTAGAGCAGCCATAGCTAAAGCAGCAGCAGAGGCTGAAGCACAAGCACAAGCGGATTTAAAAGAGAGAGAAGCAGCAAATGCAGAAGCGGCCACTTTAGAAAATCTAATTAACGAACCTACTGATGAGATAGGTAAATCTATAAAGGCTCTAATTGGTACTTCAGAAAATTTAGCAAGTACTCAGGCCGATTTATTAGAACAATTAAATAATGCTGTTGCAATAAAAGATAGTGATTTAAAGAATTTAAAGGAAGAAAACGATTTAAGCGAAAAAGGTATTTATAAAGCACCACAACCGTTTAAAAGTATAACTGCAGAAAATGAAGCTTTAGAAAAAATTAAGTCAAATTTAGATGCTACGATTAAGTCGCGTAATGAAAAATTAAAAGAATTAGAGACGTTATACGATGAAGAATATGAAGCAGGTACCATCACTAACGATGCAGTGATGCTGTACTATAAGAAAAAGATTGACAAACTTAAAGCTGAGCAGGTTACAGCAATTAAAACGAGACAAGGATTAATAACAAAATTAAAATCAATTAAAGTAGGACTTGACTTTGAAAGAAAACGTCGAATTAAGCGCGCATCATTTAATAATGAAGAGGATAGATTCGAACAAGATAGAGCTGCACTTAAAACAATAAAAGAGAATACAACTTTAAGCCAAGTACCATTACGTCGTGAAGATTTCGACTTTGGAGAAGCAGAAAGTGGTAGTATAAAAATTCTCAAGAATGTAAATAATGTTGAAAATGGGTATTATGTTATCATAGCTACACATGCTAAAAAAGCAAAACGCGATGAGTTTTTAAGGAAAGCAGTTGCTTCTGGAAGAAATGATATTAATTTCTTTTATGATGTAAATACAAGTAGATATTACATCTATTATATAAAATCAGATAGCATTAAAAATGCTACTGCTAAAATGAAACTTGAAGCTAGTAAACCTTATAATAACAATATGTCAATAATAAAAATAGAAAATTAATAACCCCATAAAACCCCTTATGTTGCTTTGCGTAATGCCCCTTACAAGAAGCGATAGTAATTAAAATTTAATTATCATGAACAAACCTACGATCTATAGTATTATTATAATACTACTTTTTGGACTGCAGACATATGCCCAAAATTATGTCCCATTTACGCCAAGGTATAATAATGATTTAAAAGGTGATATTGTTCTTATTGGTAACAATATATTAGGACCAGGAAACGATCCGTTTAATAACAATAATACATTCAATCATAATGTTGAAATGATTCATATTGATATTGATGGAGATGCTTCAACCTTTAATTCTTCAAGTGCAGATTTATCAGTAGCCAATCCGGAGTGTTATCGTATAATGCATGCAGGATTGTATTGGAGTGCAGTTACTAATGGAGATGATCCAATAAATACTATAAAATTTAAGGGGCCAACAGGTGGTTATAACGATATTACAGGAGAAGTAATTTATGAGGCTAATGGAATTCCAACTGGAGATAGTTTTCCTTATGCATGTTATGCAGATGTAACGTCTATAGTTCAAACTGGAGATTTAGGAACGTATACTGTTGCAAATGTATCAAGTGCCGAGGGTCGAACATCAGATTTTATTCCTTTTAATGGTACAGGATATTCTGCTGGATGGTCACTTTTTGTAGTGTATCAAGATCCTACTTTGCCTGGAAAGTCAATTACAAGTTTTGACGGCTTTAGTGCGATTAGTAGTTCTGTTAACACAGATGTTGATGTATCTGGATTTAGAACAGTGCCAGCGCCTGCACCAGTGAGAGCGAATTTAGCGTTTGCTGCTTTGGAGGGTGACAAGCCAATACAAAATGACCGAATGTTATTAAACGGAGTTCCTTTATCTGCAGCAGATAGACCTGCAAATAATTTCTTTAATAGTTCGGTAACAGATTTAAGTGCCACACCAGTAAAT
The DNA here is from genome assembly GCA_964492855.1 of uncultured Flavobacteriaceae bacterium. Taxonomy (GTDB): domain Bacteria; phylum Bacteroidota; class Bacteroidia; order Flavobacteriales; family Flavobacteriaceae; genus Winogradskyella. Next base: position 1,406 of record CAZBMY010000059.1, on the reverse strand, counting down.
AGTCGTGTTCCTAATAGTACAAATACTTTAGGTTTTGATACAGGTGTAATGACAGTACCTAACCCTGGAAATTCTGTAATTGCTAATGATGCTACATCCGCTATTATTCGACTTGAAAGTAACCAAGATGTTTATTTTCAATATTTTGTTGCTTTGGCAGTAGATATTATTGAACCTAGCATTACACTTACCAAAACTGTAGAAGATGATCTAGGGAATGACATAGGTGGTCAAATTATAGGTTTAGGGGATAGCTTGAATTATGTAATAGGCTTTCAGAACTTTGGGAATGATGACGCAAGGAATATGCAAATTAGAGATATTCTACCAGTTAATATACTTTTTGATTTTCCACAAGACTTAGTATTACCTCCAGGCGTAAGTGTAGCAAGTTATAATCCAACAACAAGAGAACTTATCTTTGATGTTGATGATTCGGTAGTAGAAGAAAACGATCCATTACTAGAAATTCGTATTGAAGCTAAAGTAGTAGAGACATGTAACGATTTAGCAGATGCGTGCTCAAATATTATAAATAATCAGGCATTCGCTTCTTATCAAGGAACTTTAAATCCTGATTTTATTATTTCGGATGATCCTAGTGTTAGTAGTAACATAGGTTGTTTATTATCGCCTCAAGCTACCAATTTTTTAGCCGATTTAAATGATTGTATTTTCGAACAAAGTGAAGTGCTTTGTGGAGCTAGCTTAGAATTAACAGCCGCAGATGGTTACGATTCGTATTCTTGGTCAACTAGTCCTACTGGAACTCCAGTAATAGGTACAACGCAAACCATTACAGTAACCGCAACAGGAACATACTATGTTTTTAATACAGCAGTAGCACCATGTCAATCTATCGAGCAAATATTTGAGGTAGAATTATTTGGTGCAACCATACCTAATCCTGTAATTCCATTTGCAGATGAAGTGGTAACCTGTCCAAATGATGGGGAATTATTACCCAATATTTTCTTATGTGGTGCTAATGATTCAAGAAATATCCTTACCGAAATAGCTGGAGCAGAGTCTGTAATATGGGAAGTTCTAGATGAGACTAGTTGTAACGCCGTAGCAGATACAGATTGTGCTAACCAAGATGGCTCATGTGTATGGAATCAAGTTGCGACTGGCCCTGACTATTTAGCAGACACAGCTGGACAATACCGTTTAACGATTAACTATGATGGTGGTTGTTTTTTGCAGTTTTATTTTAATGTATATCAAAATGTACTAAATCCAACAGCGACTGCTACAGATATTATTTGTGAGACTCCTGGAACAATAACAGTAAATGGGGTTCCAAGTGGTTATGAGTATAGTTTAGACAATGTGAATTTTCAAGCGAGTAATGTGTTTTCAATAACATCGGCTGGTTTTTATACAGTATATATTAAACAAATAGG
>CAZBMY010000058.1:0-10796 GCA_964492855.1 uncultured Flavobacteriaceae bacterium | reverse complement strand
ATTTTGATAAAGCCAAGTTAGATTGACGTGTTGCTAAACTACGCATGTAAACTCGCGGAGAGTTAATCGCATTCATACGAATTCTGTCGCCCAACAATGCACCACCAGTTTTTCGTTTTGAAGGGTCTACCGATACAAGTCCAATAGTTTTATCTGGGAAATCTATTAAAAAGCGTCTTACCAGCTCATCCACCAAAGACGATTTACCGGCACCACCAGTTCCTGTTATTCCTAAAACAGGAGTTTTTGACGTTTCATTTTTTTTCTCTATTATTTTTAAAGACTCTTTTGCAACTTCAGGAAAATTTTCTGCTGCAGATATAACTCTAGCAATGTCCTTTGGATTCTTTGCTTTAAGCTTATTGACTTCACCATTTAATCTATCTCCAATAGCATAATCAGACTTTTCTACCAAATCATTAATCATACCTTGTAATCCAAGCTCGCGACCGTCATCTGGTGAATAGATTCTCGTAATTCCGTAATCCATCAAATCTTTGATTTCTTCAGGAAGGATAACGCCGCCGCCGCCGCCAAAGATTTTAATATGACCCGCACCTTTTTCATTCAACAAGTCATACATATACTTAAAGTACTCATTATGTCCTCCTTGATAAGATGTCATTGCAATTGCATTAGCATCTTCTTGAATGGCAGTATTTACTACCTCTTCAACACTCCTATCATGACCTAAATGTATTACCTCAACTCCAGTAGATTGTATGATGCGTCGCATAATATTAATGGCTGCATCATGACCATCAAAAAGTGAAGCTGCTGTAACTATACGTACTTTATGTTTTGGCTTATATGGCGCGATTTGTTTCATTCGTAAAATTATTGCTTTTTAATAGTGCAAATTTAAATGATTTGTAAAAAAAATTAACATCTATTAAGAAATGTTTAAAGTATTTCTCAGTTTGATTGGTTTCGACTTATATTTTGTAATAGTGGAGTAATAGTACAACTGACATTATAATATATAAATTGTTAAAAATTGTTAAAAATTGTTAAATTTGTATTTCCACATTTTTTTTTTATTCAATGTGACTTGATTTAAAAACTAGTGTCTAAAATAAAGTCTACTATATAATTATTAGACTTTTTAAAGCTTTTAACCATTTATAAATTTTATCCTTATGAAACAAAAACTATTACTATTAATTTGCCTAATTACAGGTTATGGTGTTGCAAATGCACAAGATTTGCCAGCTAATCCAACACCAGGAAAGTGCTATGTAAAGTGTATTACTAAAGACACTTTTAAAGAAGTAACTGAAACGTACCAATCTTACCCAGCTTACACGACATTGGATATAGTTCCAGCAACTTATAAAACTGTTGAAGAACGAGTTTTAGTAAAAGAGGCTTCTAAACGTTATGAATTTGTACCTGCTGTTTATGAAACTGTTGAAGTATCATATGTAAAAAAAGAAGGCCGTACTGATCTTAGTGTTATCCCTGCTACTTTTGGTAACGACTCTAGAACTTACGAAACATACCCAAAAACATCTGGTTGGGAATACAAGATTTTAGAAGACTGTCCTTCTGTTAATAAAGAAGATTGTGTTTCGGCTTGTTTTGTTGAATATCCTGCTCAATTTAGAGAAGTATCTTTTACAACTTTAGCATCTGATGCTAGTACAACAAGCAATACTGTACCAGAACAAACAACTGTTTATAAGAAACGTGTTGTTAAAACACCTGCTAGGGTTAACGAAATTGAAGTTCCTGCAGAATATAGTACTATCAAAAGACAAGTTATTGATACACCAGCTAGAAGTGTTGTATCAAATGTAGACTCAAGATCTAGTAACATTACTAGAACTGTATTAGATCAAAAAGGTGGTATTTCTTCATGGGAAGAAGTTGATTGCGGTTTATTAGAAGCTAATGCTTTACCTATATATTATGAATTAGGTTCTGCTCGTCTAACTGCTGCTTCTAAGAAAACTCTTGATGAAACATTAGTACCAATGATGAGTGATTCTAAATCTAGCGTAGAGATTATGTCTCATACAGATTCAAGAGGTAACGATGCATTTAACCAATCATTATCTCAACAACGTGCTCAATCAGTAGTTAATTATTTAGTTAATAAAGGTATTTCTAGATCAAGATTATCTGCTAGAGGTTTTGGAGAATCTCGTTTAAAAAACAGATGTGCTAACGGGGTAGAATGCTCAGAAGCTCAACACCAACAAAACAGACGTACTGAATTTAGAGTAGTTAACGCTAACTAAAACTCTTAAATAATTCAATTAAAAAGCACCTTTTTTCAAGGTGCTTTTTTTGTTATGTTATATAATGGATAATTGATAACTTCTTTTTTCACCTTAATACCATACTCTTCAAAATTAGTTTGCATAAACTCAAAGTACTTATAATGCATTTGCCAGTCATGAATGCTATACAAATGATTTATATTACTAGAAGAAATAACAACCGGGATTTCTAAAGCTATTGACAACTGATACGCCATATCCCTAAGACTAACATTATCAGCTGAAATATCACTATCGCTAACCAAATATTTTGAAGCTGTATCTCCCCAGTTAATCTGTGTTGTATCCCAAAAATTAGGATTATTAACATGTAATGAAATTACTTCTCCCATAGTCGAGTTTTCTGTAACTTGAAGCCCAAATTTATTTAGAACCTCAATATCTATGTTATCTTTTTTTAATTCAGAATTCTTGATATATATCTTGTAGCGCTTATTTAAACTTGTAGAAATTTGAATTTGTTTTTTATTGATTTTAGATAGGTAGCTTATAATATCTTGCAAACCACCATCTAAATTAAGGTAGGAATTGCCATAAAAGATTGTCAACTCTTCTGTTGAATTTTCTGAAAGTTTAATTTCAATATTATCTTTAGGAATGTAATCTTCTGTTAAAAATTCTTTGGTTTTTATTACTTTCAAAAATTTATTTAAAGACTCTTTAGTTCTATTCTCCCTTAAAAATCTATCAAGTAAATACGGTTTTAAATCGGAAGGGTGGCCTTGCCAAAGTTTTTCGCCTTTAGCGTTAAAGAGAATTCCATTTGGTCTTGAAAATATTTTATATTCTTTAAAGGTAATTCCATCCTCATCAACAGCTATGGCCAATTCGGTTGGTTTTTTCTTTAAGTATTGTTTTACTTTATCGGCACTTTCATCAGATATTGATACAACGTAAAAATCATTAGGATACTGCTTTTGCAATATAGTTAGCATTTCTTTTGCATAAACACAAGGTCCACACCAAGTTGCCCAAAAATCTACGAAGTATAGCTTGTTTGATTCTGTTTCTACAATTTTCGATTCTTGCAGAATCTCTGAAACTTTAATTTGAGCTACTAATGGTATTGCCACCAAAAAGAAGACCATTGATATATAAATCTTAATTTTTAAATTTTTCATTAAAGCGAAATTTGATTATGTAAAGACAAATACCATGCTAAATTTAGTATTAAAATAATTAATCTATAAAAAATAAAAGATTTTCAACAATCACAATCACCAAACGAAAGTATTATATATATATTTGATAAGAACATAAAAAAGAAACCTTAGCGATGAAAAAATCAGTTTTATTAATTTTTAGTCTTATAATAATTTCCTCTTGTGCAGAATTACAACAAGTTGTTAATCAATTACCACAAACAGGACCAATAAGTAATACAGATATTGCATCTGGTCTCAGACAGGCTCTAGACTTAGGCATAGACAAACAGGTTACTAAGCTTACCCAAAAAGATGGCTTTTTTAAAAATGAATTAGTAAAAATTCTGCTCCCTGAAGAGCTACAAAAAGTAGATAAGACATTACGAAATATAGGCTTGGGTAGCTTAGCTGATGAAGGTTTGAAAATTTTGAATCGTGCTGCCGAAGATGCTGTAAAAGAAGCCACACCAATTTTTGTAAATGCTGTAAAAGGTATCACCTTTAATGATGCGAAGAATATCTTGCTTGGAAATGATGATGCAGCTACTCAATATTTAACCTCTAAAACTCAGTCTCAATTATATGATAAATTTAGTCCTGTTATTAAATCCTCTTTTGCTAAAGTAGGTGCTGATGAAATTTGGTCTAATCTAATTACAAAATATAATGCCTTACCACTAACAAATGATGTCAATCATGATTTAACAGATTATGTAACTGGTGAAGCTCTAAAAGGTGTTTTTACAATGATTTCTGTTGAAGAAAAGGAAATTAGAAATAAGGTTTCATCACGTACTACAACATTATTGAAGAAAGTTTTTGCGCTTCAAGATTAGTCAGAGGTATTTGGATGTTTAGTTTTTTAGAACAAAAACAAACGTTTTAAAGCATTGTAAGATAATATTTTATATTTTTATTACTTACTAGCTAATTAATCATCAATATGTCAACTCAAGAAAAACTTCTTCAGAAAAAACGGAAGTTAAAACAAAAGTATTTACGATTAATTGAAGATGCCTACAATCATAAGCAGACTGACCACGCTTACAGTGATTTATCTGAATTTAAAGCTATAAAAACTTTAAATAAGATTAATCAACTAAAATTTGTTATTACTGACGCCCAAGCAAGCTTATAATTACATCATCCCTTTCGTCGGTACAACCCATTAAAAGCAATTGAAATTTTCTCCCCACTTTCTGTCTGAGTAATAACCTCCCAAAGTTGTCTTACCGTACCATCGCTATTTTGTATCCAAGTCAACCTATTCACAAATTTATTTCCATCTTTATTTACAGCTTCGTCTGTGGATAGAATCATTTTATTCCCAGTTTTATGTCCTTTTAAATGTAAGCTTGCGCCTTTATTATCTATCCAAAGTTGCTCCCATTGCTGCTTAAATGAGTTATAAAAACTATGACTAGTACCCGTATAACCAAGAGTCGCACTTACCCAATTTTCTTCCAAAATACATTTGTCTTGAATACGATTTATGCTATTCTCGCCAGCTTTAGTTCCGTTTGGTAAACTTACCTCCCACTCACCTTCCCAAAACGAAAATTCTTGATGCTTATCTGTACAACAGGCACAACTTGCTTCTTGAGCATTAGAATAGCATATAAATGCTAGAGCTATAAAAATCAGTAAATTAAATCTCATATTAAATGATTTTAATGTAAGCTAATAAATTAGATTTAATTATCTGCTAATGTTAGCATAACATTAGTAGCTTTAATTATGATGATATTTGTACTGTAAGAGATTAGTTAGTATTCCAAATGTTAGGAGTTAGTTGAGCAAGTCGGTATTAGTAGTATCGACTTTTTCTTTTTATAAATCCTTTAATAATTTAAAGTACGAGTAAAATTGAAGAACACGACTTCCGTACCAAGAGAATAATTCGCCATCTACAATAATCACCTTCTTGTTTGGAAATTTAGATTTTAATTCTAAAACATGTTTCTCTTTAAAAGGAAATGGTTCACTTGATAATAATAAAACCTCGGATTCTTGTATAGCATTATGACTTAAATCAATACTAGGGTAGCGTGTATCAGATTTAAAAGCATTTATAAAACCAGCTTCATTTAGCATGGCATTTATAAACGTATTGGAGGCTGCTACCATCCAAGGGTTTTTCCAAATAAAATACGACACTTTAATTTTTGGTTTCCCTTTTTTATAATCTTGAAACATCTTACGTTGCCGTTCAATTTCTTTAACTAACGTAGTTGCTTTTTCTTTAACTTGAAATAATTCTCCATACATTTCAAATAATTCAAAAGTATCTTCTAAGCTATAAATATCACTGATGTGAATTGGAGCTATGTCCTGCAAGCTTTCTATAATCTCTTTACTATTCTCTTCCTTATTACAAAGAATAATATCGGGTTGTAAAGCTTGTATTTTTTTGAGTTTGATATTTTTTGTTCCTCCGACAATGTCCTTTTGTTTTCTTAAATGCTTTGGGTGAACACAAAATTTGGTGATACCAACAATGGAATCTTCTAAACCTAAATCGACCAAAAGCTCAGTTTGTGAGGGCACCAAAGAGATGATACGCTTAGGCACTTCTGCTATTAGTAATTCTCTTTTGAGCTGGTCTATGATTATCATAATGTGATGCTGAATTTATTCCTAAAAACTTATCGGAATAGCATAAGAAGGTATTTATTTTGATAAAATTTCTTTCATCTGCATTTGTAATTCGGCAGCTTTATTGGCCGCGGCTTCTGCAAAATTTTCATCTTGTGACGCATAAATTATTCCTCTAGAAGAATTAATCAATAAACCAACATCTTTTGTCATACCGTATTTACAAACCTCTTCAAGGTTTCCCCCTTGAGCGCCTACACCAGGAACAAGCAAAAAATTATCTGGTACAATCTGTCGTATTTCAGCTAGGTATTCAGCCTTTGTAGCACCGACAACATACATTAAGTTTTTAGAGTTTTGCCATGATCTAGAGGTTTCAAGAACTTGCTTGTATAGTTCTTTACCATCAACCGCTTTAGTCTGAAAATCAAAGGCACCTTGATTTGAAGTTAAAGCCAGTAAAACAGTATGCTTATCTTCAAAAGCTAAAAAGGGCTCCACAGAATCTTTTCCCATGTATGGAGCAACTGTTACACTATCGAAACCTAAATCTTCGAAAAAGGCCTTGGCGTACATGGTACTTGTATTACCAATATCACCGCGTTTGGCATCGGCGATAGTATAGATTTTAGGATAACTCTCGTTGAGATAATTAATCGTTTTTTCTAAAGCTTGCCAACCTTTTATACCATAAGCTTCATAGAAAGCAGTATTAGGTTTGTATGCCACACAGAGGTGATGTGTTGCATCTATAATTGCTTTATTAAAAGCAAAGATTGGGTCTTCTTCTTTAAGAAGATGAGTTGGGATTTTATTTAAATCTACGTCTAACCCTATGCATAGAAAGGATTTCTTTTTTTTAATTTGTTCTACTAACTGGCCTGTTGTCATATTATAAAAAAGCCTCAAAAAAGAGGCTTGGTATTTAAATTACATCGTCGTTAGCTTTTAACAACTCTGTGTTTTCAGCTAGCATTAATTCGTCTATTATTTTTTGAATATCACCATTTATAATATTAGACAAATCGTATAGGGTTAATCCTATTCGGTGATCCGTAACTCGGCCTTGCGGGTAGTTGTACGTTCTAATCTTAGCACTACGATCACCAGAACTCACCATGCTTTTTCGTTTTTCTGAATCTGCAGCTTGTTGCTTAGCTAACTCTAAATCATATAAACGCGAACGCAAAACTTTTAAAGCTTTTTCTAAATTTTTATGTGATGATTTCTGGTCCTGACAACTAACTATCATTCCCGTTGGCTCATGGTGAAGCTTTATTGCAGAATACGTTGTATTTACAGATTGTCCTCCTGGACCAGTAGATGTGGTACGTTCAATACGCACCTCGGTCATATCTAATTCATAATCAAACTCTTCTGCTTCTGGTAAAACCATCACTGTTGCTGCACTCGTGTGTACACGTCCTTGAGTTTCGGTTTGTGGTACACGTTGTACGCGGTGAACACCAGCTTCAAATTTTAGAGTACCGTAAACATCTTCTCCAGATACCTCAAAAATAATCTCTTTGAAACCACCTGACGTGCCATCACTCGTGCTTACAACATCAACTCGCCAACCTTTATCACTACAGTATTTACTATACATACGGTATAAGTCCCCTGCGAAAATACTAGCCTCATCACCTCCGGTTCCTGCTCTTACTTCTACAACAACATTTTTAGCATCATCAGGGTCTTTTGGAATTAGCATAAAACGAATCTCTTCTTCGAGCTTGTCAATTGTTTCTTTAGCTTCTTCTTGCTGCATTTTTGCCATTTCAACCATTTCGGCATCAGAACCATCTGCTATAATTTCTTCAGCTTCAGAAATATTATCTAAAGCTTCTTTATAAATTTCGCCTTTGTCTACAATTAATTTAAGGTCTTTATATTCTTTCATCAGCTTAGTGTAGCGCTGCTGATCCGATATAATATCTGGTTGAATGATAAGATCATTAACCTCATCAAAACGTTGCTTAATTATTTGTATTTTCTCTAACATCTCACTTCAAAATTGAGCGATAAAAATACGATAATTATTGAATTTTACTGGTAGTTTCTGGTTGACATATTAACAACGAAAAATATTTTTTTGTAATTTCCGTTAACACAAGTATATGCACAGATTCCTAGCTATACTTGCATTTTACAAACCGTTTGTAGTATGGTCTTTAATCGCCAATGCTATTGTTGGATTTTTTAATCCTCATTTAGCTCCTGGGTTAATTACCAAATTATTTTTAACGGTTTTTGCTTGGTACTACGTCCATGAAACATCACAACGCCGAAAACTGACATTTTATAAAAATTTAGGAATTTCTCCTTTAAAGTTATTCTTAATCATTTATATTATTGATAGTATTTTCACTATTATTTTTCTAACTGTATTCAAAGAATTTAAATAACAACTGATATAGAAACACAACTACTCTAATGATTTTTGAAATAGATAATGTAGAACTCTACTTTAAACAAAAGCGAATCTTAAATGGCATCTATCTAAAAGCGGAAACTGGTAAAGTTACTAGTATTTTAGGCAGAAATGGCTGTGGAAAATCGAGTTTACTAGATATTGCATTTGGGAATTTAAAACCAAAGTACAAACTTATACGCATAAATGGTAAACCTATATTAAACCCACTCTACCATTCAGGTTTAGCTAAATATTTACCTCAATATGATTTTGTTCCCAAACACCTAAAATTAAAAAAATTGTTTAAATGGTTTAAAGTAGACTGGCAAGAATTCATAAATCGATTTGAACCTTTTTCAATTTTTGAAAACTCTAAATTCTCTAGCCTCTCTGGTGGTGAACGCAGATGTATTGAAGCTTATATTATTCTCAAAAGTGATACTGAAATTGTTTTTCTAGATGAACCTTTTAATGGTATTTCTCCATTATTTATTGAGCATATAAAGGCTCTAATACATGAAGAAAAAATAAACAAAATGATTGTATTGACGGATCATAGGTATGCTGATGTTATTGATGTTACAGATACACTTTATCTATTAAAAAATGGAAGCACAAAATTAATTAATAAGTTATCGGAGTTAGAAGATTATGGCTACTTGAGTTAATTTTTCTTTTCAAAAATATCTTCAAAATACTTTATCCATTTTCCGTTTACTAAATTCTCACCATATTCATTAAAATTTCCAGATTTATCTAAGGTAAAAACAAATCGCCTTGTTTCTGATGGCTTAACAATTAATTTGTTATCTAAAAATTCGGCCTTGTATTTGGCTGCACCATTTTTATAGAATGGATTATAATAATAGGTATCCTCTTTTTCATCGTAATAAATAACAGTATGTAGCTGTAATGTTTCGGAATGTAAATCTATAGTTATAATGTGTCCGTCTAAACTATATTTAATTTTTTCTGATGCCGAAACTTGACGCTTTACTTTTTCATTTTCGTAAGACGTAGATATCCCAACCCAATCACCAACTAGAAACTTTAAATTATTCATTTTTTCTTGACGAATAGTTTGCCCAAAAGACAAAGACGAAAACATAACTAAAAGTATAATTTTATTAATATTCAAAAACACCATATTCACTTTTAATAGTTAATCGTTTTTGTTCAGAAGCTTCAACACGACCAATAATTCTAGCATCAACATTAAAAGATTTAGATATTGAAATAAGATCATTAGCTACCTCTGGCTTTACATACAACTCCATGCGATGGCCGCAATTAAAGACTTGATACATTTCTTTCCAATCCGTTTTTGATTGTTCTTGTATAAGTTTAAATAAAGGAGGGATACCAAACATATTATCTTTTACAATATGAAGGTTATCTATAAAATGAAGAATTTTTGTTTGCGCTCCACCACTACAATGTACCATTCCATGGATACTATCACTATTATATTTATTTAGGATAGCCTTTATTATTGGTGCATAAGTTCGGGTCGGTGACAATACTAACTTCCCCGCATCGATAGGTGAATCGTCAACACTATCCGTTAATTTTACCTGACCAGAATACACTAACTCTTCAGGGACAGCTGCATCAAAACTTTCTGGATACTTTGATGCCAAAGACTTATGAAACACATCGTGTCTCGCAGAGGTTAAACCGTTACTTCCCATACCACCGTTATATTCTGTTTCGTAAGTCGCTTGACCAAAACTTTCTAAACCAACGATAAGATCACCTTCAGAAATATTAGCATTATCAATAACATCCTTACGCTTTATGCGTGCTGTCACAGTAGAATCAACAATAATGGTTTTTACTAAATCACCTACATCTGCCGTTTCACCTCCTGTAGAATGTATTGTAACCCCAAAAGATTTTAAATCTTCAATAAGCTCCTCCGTTCCATTTATGATTGCAGAAATAACTTCACCTGAAATTAAATTTTTGTTACGGCCAATTGTAGATGACAACATAATATTATCTGTAGCACCTATACATAACAAATCATCAATATTCATTATAAGCGCGTCTTGTGCTATACCTTTCCAGACAGAAACATCTCCTGTTTCTTTCCAATACATATATGCCAAAGACGATTTAGTCCCTGCGCCATCTGCATGCATAACCAAACAATAATCATCGTCATTGGTTAAATAATCTGGTACGATTTTACAAAACGCTTTAGGAAAGAGCCCCTTGTCTATATTTTTTATAGCATTATGCACATCTTCTTTTGATGCAGAAACTCCTCGTTGCGCGTAACGCTTGCTAATATCTTGACTCATGATTGACTAAAATTTTAGTGTCCCCAAAATTAATTAATTCATAGCATTAATA
>CAZBMY010000057.1:0-10800 GCA_964492855.1 uncultured Flavobacteriaceae bacterium | reverse complement strand
AAACTAAGCTTAGTAAAAAACTGCCAAGAGTAGACCAAAAACTTGTTCTAAAAACCCGTTTTAAAACATAAAAAAAGTAAATGTAAGTGAGTACAAAAATAAGAGTAGCTATAATAAAAAAATTAATGCCAAATGCAAGAAAAGTGATATAGATAAATGCTGAGACTATTACGGTTTGCGCTCCATAATATAAATTTATCACCACATGTTCAGTAAAATTAAAACGTCTAAAACCATTGATTCTAAATGCCAACCAAGTCGTAAATGCAGAAATAGGTATACTAAGTGTAAATATTAAACTCTGAAGACTATTATAGTCATCAGAATTGTTAATGTTTCCATTAAAAAACGGATTGTCCTTTTGTTCGGGTAAATTTGCAAATGCTTCTAAAAACTGAATCTTATACAATTCTGGGTCATTAAAGATATTACTCATAAAAAAAACTTGAACTCCTAATAGCGTAAGCCCAATAGCAAAGTATTGTATGACATTAATGTACTTTTTTCTGGTGCCTTCAATAAAACCATTAATTACTGCTTCTGGTTTAGTGAATAAATGAATAAAAGTTTTTAAAAGTTTATTGTCAACGGACATAAACTCAGCATTAATTTGCTGAAAAAGCACTTTTATAGTCAGTCTGTTTTTTATAACACGAGCACCACATTCAAAACAATAACGCTGCGACTTAGAAAGAGGCATTTGGCAATTTCTACACTCCATTAGACCAAGTCTTTTTTAATTTTATCTATCAATTCTTCCTTCGTGTTGTACATTACAAATTCTGCATTTTTAACATAGGATAATGTGCCTGTTTCTTCACTTACTACTAATGCAAGAGCATCAGTTTTTTCAGTAATGCCAAGTGCGGCACGATGCCGTAAACCAAATCGTTTAGGGATAGTTACTTCATTATTAACAGGTAAAATAACGCGCGTCGCTTTTACAACATTATTATCAATAATAGCAGCGCCATCATGCAAAGGGCTATTTTTAAAGAAGATACTTTCTAATATGGGTTGAGATACCGTAATATTCATTTCGTCACCAGTATTTGTAAGAAAGTCTAGATTGTTATTTCGTTCGATAACAATTAAAGCACCAGTGTTTGTAGTTCCCATTTTAATACAGGCATTGACAATAGTTTCTACATCGTTAGTAGTTTCAGTATCGCTATTTAAGAATTTAAAATTTTTAAAAATTCGTCGTTTACCAGATAAGTTAGTAGAACCTACCATGAGTAAAAATTTTCGAATTTCGGGCTGAAAGACTACAATTAAGGCAATAATACCAACCTTCATAAACCCATCTACAATACGGTAGAGTAAGTGCATGTTAAGGTAATCTGTAACAACCCAAACCAAATAAATAATTAAAATGCCTATAAAGATATTTATAGCTACAGTACCTCTTACTAATTTGTAAATATAAAAGAGGAGTATGGCCACAAGAAAGACGTCTACAAAATCTATAAGTCTAAAATCCCAAAGTTGTAAATCACTCAAAGTTTAGTGGTTTTGTGCTAATTTAACAAATTAGGTTTAATAAATTATTAGATTAATTACTTTTCAATTGATTAAAAAGTGTCACACATTCTATAGCCTCCTTTACATCATGAACGCGTAAAATTGAAGCGCCATTTTCTAGAGCAATCATATGAAGTGCAGTTGTGCCGTTAAGAGCCTCTTTAGATGTAGTATTTAATGTTTTGTAAATCATCGATTTCCTAGAGACACCAGCTAAAATGGGTTTGTCAATTAGTTTTAAAAGGTTAAGACGATTGAGAAGCTCATAGTTTTGCTCTAAAGTCTTTGCAAAGCCAAAACCAGGATCTATAATAATGTCATTAATTTTTGCTTTATGCGCTTCTGCAATTCGTTCTCCAAAATAGCTAATGATATCTTTTATTAAGTCATCATAATCTGTTTGCTGTTGCATGGTTTTAGGATTACCGCGCATGTGCATCATTATGTATGGTACACCAAGTGTACCAATAGTTTTAATCATTTGTTTGTCTAATTTTCCTGCAGAAATATCATTAATTAAAGCAGCGCCAGCTTCAATTGTTTGTTTTGCGACTTGGCTTCTAAATGTATCAATAGAGATTAAGATTTTTGGGAAATGTTTCAAAATCAATTCAACCACAGGAACAACACGATTTAGTTCATCACTTTCCGAAACAAAATCTGCTCCTGGTCGAGAACTATAACCGCCAATATCAATAAATGAGGCGCCCTGATTATGCATACGTTCAACTTGACTCAAAATATCAGATGCATTTTTATAGTGTCCACCGTCAAAGAAAGAATCGGGTGTTACATTTAAGATACCCATTACTTTGGGCTGTGATATATCTACGAGTTGTCCTTTGCAGTTTATAGTCATAACTACTTAATTTTCATTTTTTAAAAACCAAATCTCAAAAACTTTGAACTTCTGATTTATTTATGCGAAATTTACGCAAAAATAATAGGAAACTCATGTCTGAAACTTCTAAAGAATATGATGCTGTAGTGGCTAAATGCAGAAGCTTATTTACAAAAAAAATGAGCGATTATGGTAGTGCATGGCGCATTTTGAGATTGCCTTCTTTGACTGATCAAATTTTTATTAAAGCGCAACGTATTCGTGGTTTGCAGCAAAATGCTGTTCAAAAAGTTGATGAAGGCGAGGTAAGTGAATTTATAGGTATTATAAATTATTGTTTAATGGCGTTAATTCAGTTGGAAAAAGGTGTTGTAGAGCAACCAGATATGAATACGAGTGAAGCCATTGAGAATTATGATAAACATATCGCTGTGACTAAGCAATTAATGCTAGATAAAAACCATGATTATGGTGAAGCTTGGAGAGATATGCGAGTAAGTAGTTTAACAGATTTGATTTTGCAAAAATTATTACGTGTTAAGCAAATTGAAGATAACGCCGGGAAAACCATAGTAAGCGAAGGTATTGATGCTAATTATCAGGACATGATTAATTATGCCATTTTTGCAATGATTCATTTAGGAGAAGGAGAATGATTTTTCAATGTAAAATGATTGAAACTTTCTAAGTAAATGGTAAAATTTAATCTGTCTCCTCGAGCGCAGTCGAGAGGTTTTTGACAGTTAAGTTAAAGTAGGTCTCGACTGCGCTCGACCTGACAATAAATTAGAATATGAAGTATATAGTACAAATAAGTAGAATATTCGTAGGAATATTATTTATCATTTCAGGATTTATAAAACTCAATGACCCTCTGGGATTTTCATATAAGCTTCAGGAGTATTTCAGTACAGATGTTTTAAACATTCCGTTTTTAGAACCCTATGCTTTAGGTATATCCGTATTTGTTGTCGTTTTAGAAGTGGTTTTAGGAGTCTTTTTGCTCATTGGTTATAAAAAGAAGTTTACCATTTGGATGCTTTTAGGAATGATAGTCTTTTTTACATTTCTGACCTTTTACTCAGCATATTTTGATAAAGTAAAAGACTGTGGTTGCTTTGGTGATGCTTTAAAGTTAACACCTTGGGAAAGCTTCACAAAAGATGTTGTATTGTTAGTGTTGATTCTTATCTTGTTTTACGGGCAGAAATATATCAAACCTATTTTTAAGACGCTTCCTAATACTATTATTGCATTATTGAGTTTTATTGTATCCCTTTGGTTTGCATATCATGTATTAAGCCATTTACCAGCAATAGATTTTAGGGCTTATAAAATTGGTAATAATCTTCAAGAAGAAATGGCTGTTCCTGAAAATGCTGCAAAACCAATCATTGAATACATGTGGACTTTTAAAGTTAACGGAGAAGAAAAAGCGTTTACTACTAATGGAAGTTATCCTAGTGTTGATGGAGAATATGTCGGTGTGAAAACAAAAGAGATAGACCCAGGATACATCCCGTCTATTCAAGATTTTACCATAGAGTCTAGCGAAGAGGACTTAACGTCTTACTTCTTAGAGAAAGAGAACCTAGTTGTTATAACAATGTATAATGTTTATAATTCTGAAGAAGAAGGTCTTCTGAAATTAAAAGCGTTTTCTGATAGAGCCATCAAAAAGGGTTATACTGTAATTGGTTTGTCTGCTTCTGGAGATGAAGCCAAGCAACAATTAAAAACAAAATATAACTTAAATTTTGAAACCTATTTATGTGACGAAAAAGTCGTAAAAACAATTGTGCGATCTAACCCAGGTGTTTTTGTAATGAACAAAGGAACTGTTTTGAGTAAGGCACATTGGAATGATTTTGAAGATGTAGAACTATAATTGGTTTCATATAAACGTATAAACAAATCTGCTTAGTTATCTCCTAAATAAAATCTTTTATGCTTTCCTAACCTTAGTAGGGGTAGTTACTGTTATATTTTTATTATTTACTGCTTTGCCGGGCGACCCTGCGAAAATGATGTTGGGTCAAAACCAAACGGCAGAACAAGTCGAAGCTGTGAAAAAGAAATATGGTTTTGATAAACCGTTAAGTACTCAATATTTGTATTATTTAAATGATTTATCTCCAGTTTCTTTTCATTCTAAGATTAAAGATGACTATACATTTTTAGATGCTAATAAGTATTCAGCTGTTTCACTTTTTACAATGGGTAATACAACAACTGCAATTAAATTGCCATACCTCAGAGCATCATTTGCCAAACAAGGTAAGAAGGTGAGTCAAGTTATTGGAGAAACATTGCCTAACACATTTGTTTTAGCTGTTTCTGCAATTATAATAGCTATAATTTTAGGCTTGATTTTTGGTGTGATTTCTGCTTTAAAGAAAGATACCTGGGTAGATAAGGTGATTCAGATTTTTAGCACATTTGGTATGAGTGTTCCATCGTTTTTTAGTGCTATTTTATTCGCGTGGTTGTTTGGTTTTGTATTGCATAAGTATACTAGTTTAGAAATGACGGGCAGTTTATACGAACTCGATGATTTTGGTGAAAAAGTAAATATCAAATGGAAAAATCTCATCTTACCAGCTGTTGTTTTAGGCATTCGCCCTCTAGCGGTTATTATTCAATTGATGCGTAATTCTTTGTTGGAAGTTATGAGTCAAGATTATATCAGAACAGCTAGAGCTAAAGGCTTAAGTGAGTTTCAAATTATAAAAAATCATGCTATAAAAAACGCATTGAATCCTGTCGTTACAGCAATTTCAGGATGGTTTGCCTCTATGCTAGCAGGTGCTGTGTTTGTAGAATATATTTTTGGGTGGAATGGTCTTGGTAAAGAAATCGTAAATGCACTCAATACACTTGATTTGCCAGTAATTATGGGTGCTGTTTTGGTAATAGCAACTAGTTTTATAATTATTAATATTTTGGTGGATTTAATTTATGCCATGTTAGACCCTAGGGTAAAGCTTTCCTAATTTTATAGGCGCTTCTTTAAGTATAAACGCCTATTTTTGTATTTCAAAAACACCTTATAACACATTATCGCATATTATGAGAAAGCATATAGTCGCTGGCAACTGGAAAATGAATAACGGTCTGTCACAAACACAAGCTCTAATTTCAGATTTAAAAAAACAAAATCAGACTTCTGATGCAGAGGTAATGATAGCACCTTCCTTTACAAATTTGTGGCATGCATTTGAGGCCTTAAGCCAAGATGAAATTGAGGTTGTAGCACAGAACATGCATTTTGCAGAAAATGGAGCTTACACCGGTGAGGTTAGTGCAGATATGCTTAAGAGTGTTGGTATTAAAACAGCAATTTTAGGACATAGTGAACGTCGTGCCTATTTCAATGAGACTGATGCTTCTTTAGCAAAAAAGGTAGATGCTGCTTTAGCCAATGATATTAGAGTTATTTTTTGTTTTGGTGAAGAGCTTGCAGATAGAAAAGCAGCACAAGAAGAAGCAGTAGTAGGCAATCAGATTAAAAATGCTCTATTTCATTTAGAATCGGATGCATTTAAAAATATTGTTTTAGCATATGAACCAGTTTGGGCAATTGGTACGGGAGAAACCGCAAGCCCAGAACAAGCACAAGATATGCATGCATTTATCCGTCAAACATTGAGCGATAAATATGGTAATGCTGTAGCAAATGAGGTTTCAATTCTTTATGGTGGTAGTGTAAAACCAAATAATGCAAAAGAGATTTTTTCTAAGCCCGACGTCGACGGCGGTTTAATTGGCGGAGCATCACTAAACGCTGAAGATTTCTTTGCTATAGTCAACTCGTTTTAAATAATAATTTGGGCGTTTGTGACTCTGTAAAAACGGCATCGCAATAAGTTTAGTGCCTCAAAAAAAAATGTTGCTACTTATTGCTAACACTGGTAAGCCAATGTTAATAATAGTAATTAATTCATAAATCTAAAAATTGGCAACATCAATTAAAACTTAATTATGTCTGACACAATTTATATTGGCTACGATTTTAAAGTTAAACCACTTCAGCCAGCAACCGAAATTTTAATTGCAGAGTTAGGTTATGCTGGGTTCGAAAGTTTTGTTGAAAACGAAACAGGTGTAACGGCTTACATTCAAAAAGAGGAATGGAGTGCCCTTATTTTAGAAGACATTCATGTACTACAATCAGATGAATTTGAAATTTCATACGAGTATAATGAGATAGAACAAACTAACTGGAATCAAGAATGGGAAAAGAATTTTAGCCCAATCATAGTTGATGATTTGGTAACAGTTAGAGCGCCTTTTCATGATAAACCATCAACGAAGTACGATTTAATTATCGAGCCAAAAATGAGTTTTGGTACAGGTCATCATGAAACAACCCATATGATGATTCAGCATATCATTAAAAACGATTTCAAAAATAAATCGGTTTTAGATATGGGTTGTGGTACAGGAGTTCTAGCCATTTTGGCCGAAAAAGTTGGAGCAACAAACATAGACGCTATTGACATTGACAACTGGTGTTACCTTAATAGTCTAGAGAATGTTGAGCGCAATAATTGTAAAGCTATTTCTGTTTATGAAGGTGATGTAAAACTATTAGACGGAAAAACATACGATATTATCATCGCTAATATTAATCGTAATATTTTGCTTGCCGACATATCTGTGTATGCAAAATGCTTAAATGCTAATGGGCAGTTGTTTTTAAGTGGATTTTACAAAGACGATATACAAATAATTGAAAATGAATGTAGTGCTCACATGTTAAAGTTGGAGGAAATTATTCAAAGAAGTGAGTGGGTGTCATTAAAATTTTTAAATTAGTGCAACGTTAGTTTTAAAAAGCGTTATACGCTATGTGAAAAAACAAAGTACTATGAGTACAAAAGAAAAACAGTCCGAAGAATTACTTTTAGATGAAGAAGTTGTTAAGCAAAACGAAATTGTGTTGTTTAATGATGACGTTAACACCTTCGACCATGTTATAGACACATTAATGTATGCTTGTGATCATACCCCAGAGCAAGCAGAGCAATGTTCGATACTTGTGCACTACAAAGGAAAATGTACAGTAAAGACAGGGCCTTATGAAGATTTAAAACCACGATGTTCTAAGCTTTTACAAGCAGGACTTAGTGCAGAAATAGTATAAAATTAAAAAAGCTCGCAATTGCGAGCTTTTTTAATTTTAAATTGTAGATGGACAAACAAAATTTGTCATCGGTAAATCTGTTTTTTTTATGGCTCCAAATCCTCCAGCAACATCAACTAAATTTGTAAAGCCTCTAGCTTTAAGTATTGACGCAGCAATTACAGAACGATACCCGCCAGCACAATGAATATGATAATCTTTGTCTTTGTTTATTTGATTCATGTTATCATTAATATAGTCTAAAGCAAAGTGTTGCGCATCTTCTAAATGCATCGCGCTAAATTCTCCATCTTTACGGACATCAAGAATGTTTATACTATCATTTTTCACACGGTTAGCAAACTCTTCAGCGGAAATAGATTCTAAGGTTTCAATATCCTTTCCAGCGTTTTTCCATACTTCAATACCACCGTTTAAATAACCAAGTGTGTTGTCATAACCAACTCGAGATAATCGCGTAACTGCTTCCGCCTCTTTACCATCAGGTGCTACTAAAACTATAGGTTGTTTAAGGTCTGTGATTAATGCACCAACCCATGGAGCAAACCCGCCATTAAGCCCTATAAAAATTGAATTAGGTATATGTCCTTTTATAAAATCTGATTGAGGTCTTACATCTAAAACTAACGCAGATTCATGGTTTGCTAAAGCTTCAAAGTCATTTGGATTTAGAGGCGTATCTCCCTTTTTGAGTATGTCTTCAAATGAAGAATACCCGGTTTTATTTAGCATCGCATTCTTTGCAAAATATTGTGGTGGTGGCGCTATACCGTCTAAAACTTCTTTTACAAATTCAGCTTTAGTCATATCAGCACGTAACGCGTAGTTGGTTTTCTTCTGTTCACCTAAAACACCAACGGTTTCTTTACTTAAGTTTTTTCCGCAAGCTGACCCAGCGCCATGCGCAGGATAAACAATAACATCATCTGCTAAGGGCATAATTTTATGTCGTAAAGAATCATATAGCATTTCTGCTAAATCTTGTTTTGTTAAGTCAGATTTTATAGCCAAATCTGGGCGACCTACATCCCCAAGAAAAAGAGTATCTCCAGAAAAGATTGCGTGATCTTTTCCATTTTCATCTTTTAGAAGATATGTCGAAGACTCAAGTGTATGCCCAGGTGTATGAAGTACTTTGATTGTAAGCTTACCAATTTTAAATTCTTCATTGTCTTTTGCTGAATGTATATCATATTCAGTCGTAGCTCCTGGTCCGAACACAATTGTAGCACCCGTTTTTTTTGCTAAATCCACATGTCCTGATACAAAATCTGCATGAAAATGAGTTTCGAAGATATATTTGATTTTCGAATCATTTTCTGCTGCTTTCTCAACATATTGATTTGTTTCTCTTAGTGGGTCTATTATGGCAACTTCACCATCAGATTCTATATAGTAAGCACCTTGTGCTAAACAGCCTGTATATAATTGTTCTATTTTCATATTCTTTTTTTTTAAAACATTACAAATTTACAAAACTCTTTTTCTTAGAAAGTGACATTTGTCACATAGGGTTAAAAGAGTTCTTTCCAAATAATATATGCTCCCATGATTAAGGTGAAATAACCGAATCCTTTTTTTAGCTTTTTCCCATCTATAAATTTTGAAAAGTATAAGCCTAGTATAATTCCTATTATAGATAAAGCAGTAAATTTTAAGAGGAAGAACCAATCAATCGGTATTTGCCCAATATCGCCTAAGAAGCCTATTAATGATTTTATTGAAATTATAAATAAGGAAGTGCCAATTGCCTTTTTCATGGGCAGTCTTACAAAAAATACTAAGACAGGAATATTTAAAAAACCACCACCAGCACCAACAAATCCACTAATGATTCCTGTTGCTAACCCTAGAGTTAAAACACTAAAGGCATTGTAATCAAAACCGTCTGCATCATTATCATCGCTTTTTGCTTTTTTTGTTATCATAGAAATACTGGCTAAAAGAATAACGATTGCAAAAACTAACATTACAAAAATTCCACTAGTGATATCAAAACTTCCCATAGAGAACATAACATCAGGAAGAATTGGTACTAAGTAACGCCGTGTTAGATAGACACCTAGAATAGATGGAATCGCAAAAATTATTGCTGATTTAAAATCTACCAATCCGTTTTTTAGACTTTTAATAGCGCCAATTGTTGATGTTGCACCTACTATAAATAATGAATATGCTGTTGCTACTATAGGGTTGAGACCTAAGAGATAGACCAGTATGGGAACACTTAAAATAGAGCCTCCGCCGCCGATGAGTCCCATTATTATCCCAGCTATAACAGCAGCTATATATCCTAAAATATCTAAGGTTTCCATTTAGTGCGGTAATCTGTCTTTTATAACGCCATACACATAGGTGCCTAAAAGTGCTGAAACGATTACGATTAAAATCGAGAAAACGCCTGTGCCAAGTAAAATATACATTGGTCCAGGACATGCGCCGCAGAGCGCCCATCCCAAACCAAAAATGCTACCGCCAATGATATAGCGTCTTAATCCATTTTCTTTTTTTGGTACTGTCAATAACTTTCCTTTTATCGTTTTGACTTTTAATTTCTTTGACACTAATAAAAGTATAACACCTGTAACAACTGCGGAGCCTATAATGCCATACATATGAAAAGACTGAAATTTAAACATTTCAAAAATGCGATACCATGAAACGGCTTCAGACTTTACCAGTATTATTCCAAAAAATAAACCTACAGCGAAGAACTTTATATACTTTTTCATAATTAAAAAAGAATTGGATAAATAAGGTGAATCATAATTAGGCCGCCAATAAAAAAGCCAATAACAGCAATTAGAGATGGTAACTGTAAACTACTGAGGCCAGTTATAGCATGACCCGAGGTGCAACCGCCAGCATAACGTGTTCCAAAGCCAACCAAGAACCCTCCAATAATTAAAATAGATAGGCCTTTTATGGTTAAAATAGTGCTCCAATCAAATAATTCAGGCGGAAGCAAAGTAGTGCCTACATTTTTAAAACCCAACTCATTTAGATCGGAAATAGTCTGTGGACTTAAATCTATTTGTGTCGGATTTGATAAGAAATGATGCGCAATGAACCCTCCAAAAATTGCACCTAAGACTACGACTAAATTCCAACGTTGTGCTTTCCAATCAAATTTAAAAAATGAAACGTTTTTACCAGCACCTCCAATGGCACATAGCGTTCTTAAGTTTGAGGACATACCAAATGTTCTTCCGAAATACAGGAGTAAGAACATGACAATGGCGATACATGGCCCTGTGATGTACCAAGGCCAAGGCTGTAATATATATTC
>CAZBMY010000056.1:0-10858 GCA_964492855.1 uncultured Flavobacteriaceae bacterium | reverse complement strand
TGACTGACAAAGTTGCAGAGCGTTACCTCTGAAAACAAAAAAGCCAACTGAAAAGTTGGCTTTTTAATATTGTAAAAACTATAAATTAGTTTCCGCTATCTGTATTTGTGTCTTGTGTAGTTGCAGGAGGTGTTATAGGTTGTTGCGTTGTTTCTTCAGCATCTAATGCTTTAGAATCACTTACGCCGCCAGCACCTTCTATAGTGATATTAGATAATAAGATTAATGCAATTAACAGTGTTGCTAAAAACCATGTACTCTTATCTAAAAAGTCACCAGTCTTTTTTACACCACCTAATTGTTGTGTACCACCACCTCCAAAAGATGATGATAATCCACCGCCTTTAGGGTTTTGTACCATTATAACTACCACTAGTAAAAATGCTACTAGTACTATTAATATTAAAAATATTGTAAACTTAGTCATTGTTTGTATTATTTCGTTCTCTTAATTCTTTAACAGCTTTTATTTGATCTGCAAAGAAAGTACTTTTTTCTGGATATTTCAAACTTAAAATTCGGTAAGATTGAATTGCTTTGTCATAGCTTTTTTGCTCCACATAAATGCGAGCTAAAGTCTCTGTCATTAAGTGGTCGTCAGTACGTTCTTCATTATTAACCAGCTTTGGTTTTGGGGTATTTGTTGTTGGTTTTATTTTTGGATTGTCGTTTATAAACTTATCGATTGTATCTAGTTTATTCATCAAAGGAGCTTCAGGTGTGGTTTCAGTAGTTCTATCTATAGGCTTAAAACTTGTGATCTTTAGCCATTCTGAAAATGAATGCGTTTCAGTTGAGCTAAACTCTAAAGGTTTACCTATCTGAAGCTTTTCTTCTAAAGTGTTATGAGTTGCTATGTTTTTTTGAACATCAGTTTTGTCTTCTTTTTCTTCAAAAAGACGAGGGTCTAGGACTCCTTTTGTAGCTTCGATTTGTTCTTTGAGGGCATCATCAATAGTTACACTTCGATTTATTGAAATATCATCAACGCCATTAATCTCTATGCTCTTTATATATTCAGAATTTTGCTTGATTTGTGCAGAGATTTTATTTTGATTAAACACTTCTGACGTAATAAAATCAAATAACACACTTCTATCCGTGGTGTGAGCAGCCGTAACTTTTAATGCCGTATTGTATTTGTAGCTATCCTTATTTTTTAAAGCTTTGAGATATAAGGCATGAGCAGTTTGAAAATAAGGGTAGTCATCAACTAAGTGCTTTAGCTTATCTATTTGTTCTGAACGTAGTGTTTCAGGGTGTTGTAATATGGGTGTTAGTTCATTGAGATTCATGTTACCAATCTGCTAAAGCTCTTTGAAAAATGTCTTGTGTAATACGCTCAAAAATAGCTTCCCAAGCGGTGTCTCTTTGACTTCCTGATAGGAGTTCACTGCCTTCGTAATCAAAAAAGAAAGAGAAACGTTCTTCAAAGTCTTTCTCTTCTACCAACTTATTATAGTATCTAACATTAACGCCTATAGTAAGCCTATTTTGAGCAGCTATATTATCTGCAGTTGCAGTAGTAGGGCTAATTCTATACTCTACAATCTCTCCTTCAAAAACTAAATCTCCGCCAGAATTTACCAAACTAAGATTAGTTTGATTTTGCATCAAATCTTGTAGTGCATTAGTGAAATCAAAATCTAACTGAGGCTCTATAAGTGGTGCGTTATTCTGAAAGAAATTAACTTGAAATGTTTTGGCGTCACCAGTATCTCCTCCAGTAAAAGAATAAACACCACAAGCTGTAACACTTATAAATAGAATTGCTATGCAGAGATATCGTAGTAATTTCATGGATTCAATTTTAGATAGAAACGAAAAACTTATAAATCATATTGCTTTATCTTACGGTAAAGTGTGCGCTCGCTAATACCTAATTCAGCAGCAGCTAATTTACGTTTTCCATTATGACGTTCAAGCGATTTTTTAATTAATTCTAATTCTTTATCATGAAGCGAGAGTGTTTCTTCCTCTTCAATCTCTTCAGCAAAGTGGTATTTGTCTTCGGTTTCTATTATTGGTTCTATAAGGTCTTCTTTGTGTTCTGGAATTGCTAAAACAGGTAAATCTTCTGTCATTTCTTCAAAATTAGAAGTATCATCGGATCCGTATATTTTTTGTATTAAGCCTTCATTGTCCTTTTCTACATCAGTGGCATTACCAGATTTCATTAATTCCATAGTGAGTTTTTTAAGGTCATTTAAATCACTTTTCATGTCAAACAACACTTTGTATAAAATCTCACGTTCATTACTAAAATCACTTTCAGATTTACTATTATTAATTACCGCAGGTAAATTTTGCCCTGCACCTGTGGGTAGATAATTCTTTAGAGTTAACCCAGAAATACTTCGATTATGTTCTAATACAGAAACTTGTTCTGCGACATTTCGGAGTTGACGGATATTTCCATTCCAACGATAGCTAATAAGTAGTTGTATAGCATCATCGGTAAGTTTAACAGTAGGCATTTTATATTTAAGCGCAAAATCACTTGCAAACTTTCTAAACAGTAAATGAATATCATCTTTACGTTCGCGGAGTGCTGGTAAATTAATTTCGATGGTACTTAAACGGTAGTATAAATCCTCACGAAACTTCTCTTTTTTAATTGCTTCAAACATGTTAACGTTTGTTGCAGCAACAATACGAACATCCGTTTTTTGAACCTTACTAGAACCTACTTTTATAAACTCTCCATTTTCTAAAACACGAAGTAAGCGTACTTGAGTTGTTAGGGGTAGTTCTCCAACTTCATCTAAAAATATGGTGCCACCATCGGCTACTTCAAAATAGCCAGAACGTGTTTGTGTAGCACCTGTAAAAGCACCTTTTTCATGACCAAATAATTCACTATCTATTGTGCCTTCTGGGATTGCACCACAGTTTACGGCAATATATTTACCATGCTTTCTGTGCGACAGTTGGTGTATGATTTTTGGAATACTTTCTTTACCAACACCGCTTTCTCCTGTAACTAAAATGGAAATATCTGTAGGCGCTACTTGTATCGCTTTTTCAATAGAGCGATTAAGCTTAGCATCATTTCCTATAATTCCAAAACGTTGTTTTATAGCTTGTATTGATGATTCCATAGTGTTTAGATAAAAGAGAAAAGAAGTAAGAGAAGAGATTTAGTTTGTTATCTTTTTCTTAGTTCTATTATCTCGATTCTTTTTAATTATTTTCTGAGTACCCTACAGCTTCTCCAATTAATGTGGCTGAGGTACAATCTGTAATTTTTACATTCACAAAATCACCTACTTTATAATGCGCTTTTGGAAAGACTGCTACGGTGTTTTGAGAGTTACGTCCCATCCAATGTGCATCAGATTTTTTAGATGATTTTTCGATTAAGATTTCTTGCGTTTGTCCTAAATTTTGTTGCGTTCTATAATGGCTATGCTCACGTTGTAGTGCTTGTATTTCATTTAAGCGTCGCTGTTTTACATCTGCAGGAACATCATCTTGCATTTTGCGACCAGCCATAGTACCTGGGCGTTCAGAATAGGCAAACATAAAACCAAAATCATATTTTACATAGTCCATGAGAGTCAATGTGTCGTTATGGTCTTGCTCAGTCTCCGTCGGGAACCCTGCAATCATATCTTGACTTATAGCAACATCTGGAATAATACGGCGAATGTTATCGATGAGCTCAAAATACTCCTCTCTTGTGTGTAAACGATTCATTTCTTTTAGAATACGATTACTCCCACTTTGAACAGGAAGGTGAACATAATTACAAATGTTTCTATGTTTTGCCATAGTTTCAATAACATCTAGAGTCATATCCTGTGGATTAGATGTAGAAAAGCGGAAACGCATTTTTGGTTGCGCTTTGGCACATAGGTCTAATAGATTTGCAAAATTAACTGCAGTAGCTTTTTGTATGTCCGATGCTTTGTCAAAATCCTTTTTTAAACCACCGCCGTACCATAAATAGCTATCTACATTTTGACCAAGAAGCGTTACTTCTTTAAAACCCTTATTGGCTAAGTCATTAACTTCTTCTATAATAGACTGCGGCTCTCGGCTTCGCTCGCGACCTCTTGTAAATGGTACAACACAAAATGTACACATATTATCACACCCTCGTGTGATAGATACAAATGCAGTAACCCCATTACTATTAAGTCTTACTGGTGCGACATCTCCATAGGTTTCATCTTTAGATAAGATAACGTTTACGGCGTTTCGGCCTTCGTCAACTTCACTTACTAGGTTAGGTAAATCTTTATAAGCGTCTGGTCCAACAACAAGGTCTACCATTTTTTCTTCTTCAAGAAATTTGCTTTTTAAACGTTCTGCCATACAACCTAAAACGCCAATCTTCATTTTTGGATTTTTACTTCTTTTTACGGCATTATATTTTTCTAAACGTTTACGAACAGTTTGTTCAGCCTTATCTCTAATAGAACAAGTGTTCACTAAAACCAAGTCTGCGTCCTCTAGAGAGTTGGTAGTGTTGAAGCCTTCTTTGGTTAATATTGAAGCTACAATTTCACTATCACTGAAGTTCATTTGGCAGCCGTAACTTTCTATAAAAAGCTTTCGCTTATTATCTTCTTTATGTTCTAAAATAAGGTTTTCACCTTGTTTACTTTCGTCAATTATCTTTTCCATATATGTGTTTCCGAATAAACGGTATATATCTTTTGTTCCTTAAAGCTCAATAAGCATGCAAAGATAAGATTATTTTTAGTCTTATGACAAAGTGGCAGGGCGGTCTTGTTTATTTTACAGATATTTAACGACAAAAGAAATTATAAAGCATTACTATTTGAAAACTAAACTTTTATTATTCATTCAACTCTTTCTAACGATAACGCTTATTGCTCAAAACAATAACGAGCAATTAGAACTTAAGATAGAGAATGATAAGTTAGTCTTAGTCGATAAGTATTATACAAGTGGTTTCTTTTTGACCTACAGAAAAGATTTAGAGCAAGATTTTATTTTTAAGAAGAAGGAAGATAAAAAACTACAACTTAATATTACGTTAGGAAATGAAACCTACACCCCAACAAATCTCGAATCTACAGATACTAGAGATTTTGATCGCCCATATGCAGGATGGCTTTTTGCTAAGATAGAAATAGGAGAAATTAGAAAAAATTCAGCTTTGTTTTTAGGTTTAGAGACTGGTATTACGGGAGAGGAGTCTTTATCAGGAAGGTTGCAGACATGGGCCCACGAATTTTTTAATATAGCGGTACCAACATGGACTCAAGAAATTGAGTTTAAATTTTTAGTCAATCTAAAAGCACAATATATATATAATAAACGTTTGGGTAAATCTCATGCACTACAATATAGAGTAGAACCTTCGGTTGGAACTAAAGATATTTACCTTTCTAATGGTGTGAGCTATACTTTTGGACGTATAAATGATTTTAATCAATCAAGCAGAAATAATATTATAGATAGGTCCAATTCTAATGAGTTTTTTGGATTTTTTAATTTAGGGCATCGATACGTATTGCACAATACATTAATTCAAGGAAGTCTAGATTTTAATGATTCTACGTTTACCACACGAAGCCAACCTCATATTTTTCAATTTAAATTAGGAAGTGTATTAAAATGGTCTAGAAACACGTTGAGTCTTGTTTATAATTTTAATACAAAAGAAACGCCACAGTCTTCATCACATTCTTACGGATCACTAAGTTATAGTCGTAATTTTTAAGTGTAAAGGAGCAATTGATTCACCTTAAAATTATCCTAAAAATGAGGTGTCTAAAAATTTTAATTAGGTTCTTATATTTTTTTTGATATACCTTTGTCAACTCAAAAAAACCAAAGTATGCCAAAGAATTTAGTCATAGTCGAGTCGCCTGCAAAGGCAAAAACCATAGAGAAATTTCTTGGAAAAGACTATAAAGTTGAATCTAGTTTTGGTCACATAGCAGACTTACCATCAAAAGAATTAGGTGTTGATGTAGATGGCGATTTTAAGCCAAAATATCAAGTATCTAAGGATAAAAAAGATGTGGTAAAAAAGCTTAAAGATTTAGCAAAAAAAGCAGAAACGGTTTGGTTGGCTAGTGATGAGGATCGAGAAGGAGAAGCTATTGCTTGGCATTTGGCAGAAACATTAGGGTTAGATATTGAAAAAACCAAGCGTATTGTTTTTCATGAAATTACAAAAAGCGCTATTCAAAAAGCGATAGATAACCCCAGAAGTATTGACTATAATTTAGTAGATGCACAACAAGCGCGTCGCGTTTTAGATAGAATTGTTGGTTATGAATTATCGCCAGTATTATGGCGAAAGGTTAAGGGAGGTTTGTCTGCTGGTCGTGTGCAGTCAGTTTCGGTACGTTTAATTGTAGAGCGCGAGCGTAATATTCAAAAGTTTAATGCAGAGGCATCATATAGAGTAGATGCTGAGTTTAAAACTGCTAGTGGTTCTACTTTAAAAGCAAAGTTGCCAAAGAATTTTGGTTCGGAGGAAGAAGCACTTCAGTTTTTAAAGAATAATATTGGCGCTAATTATCAGGTTGCAGATTTGCAGAAAAAGCCTGCAAAGAAATCGCCAGCGCCACCATTTACAACATCAACATTACAGCAAGAGGCATCTCGTAAACTTGGCTTTTCTGTAAGTCGTACAATGAGTAATGCGCAACGTTTGTATGAAGCAGGTTTAATAACTTACATGAGAACTGATAGTGTTAATCTATCTGATGAGGCTAAAAAAGGAGCCGAAAATGAAATTATAACGGCTTATGGTTCAGAATATAGTAAGCCACGAAATTATAAAGGCAAATCTAAAGGTGCTCAAGAAGCTCACGAAGCTATTCGTCCAACAAATTTCGCAAGCCATTCGGTAGGCGCAGAGCGTGACCAGGCTCGTTTATATGAGTTAATATGGAAACGTGCGATAGCATCTCAAATGAGCGAAGCTAAATTAGAACGTACAAATCTTAAAATACAAATTAATTCATCCAAAACTGTTACAGAACAATTTACAGCTAATGGAGAAATCATAACTTTTGAGGGCTTCTTAAAAGTATATCTAGAAGGTACAGATGATGAAGACGCAGAGCAAGAAGGTATTTTGCCAGATTTAAAAATAGGAGAGAGTCTTAATAATAATTACATAACAGCTACAGAACGTTTTACAAGACCACCATCACGGTTTACAGAAGCATCTTTGGTAAAGAAATTAGAGGAATTGGGTATCGGTCGTCCATCTACATATGCGCCAACAATTTCTACAATTCAGAATCGTAACTATATAGAAAAAGGTGCTCACGAAGGTGATAAGAGAAATTATAAGCAGTTAGTGTTTGAGGATGCTACAATTAAAGAAAATCAATTGTCTGAAATTACAGGGTCTAACAAAGGAAAGTTAGTGCCAACAGATATCGGGATAATTGTAACTGATTTTTTAGTTAATCATTTTGAAAGTATACTCGATTATAATTTTACAGCCAAAGTTGAAGAAAGCTTTGACGATATAGCAGAAGGTAAAGAAGATTGGCGTGCTATGATGAAAGATTTCTATACTGGCTTTCATCCGCAAGTAGAAGACGTTAAAGAAAATGCTGAGCGCGAATCTGGCGAGCGTATTTTAGGTGAAGACCCAGAAACTGGTCGTCGTGTAAGTGTGCGTTTAGGCAAGTTTGGACCAATGGTACAGATAGGTACTATAGATGATGAGGAAAAACCAAAGTTTGCTAGTTTGTCACCAGACCAACAATTAAGCTCTATTACTTTTGAAGAGGCTATGGACCTGTTTCAGCTTCCAAAATCATTAGGACATTATAAAGAAGAAGAGGTTGAAGTTAATAACGGACGTTTTGGGCCTTATGTAAAGTTTGGAAAAAAATTCGTTTCGCTTCCAAAAGGGGTTGATCCGTTAAGTGTAGATTTTGATCAAGCTGTTGCCCTTATTATAGAAAAAGAAAAAGCCGATGCGCCAATCTACAATTATCAGGGTATGGACGTGCAAAAAGGCAAAGGACGTTTTGGGCCATTTATAAAATGGAACAATATGTTTATAAATGTGAATAAAAAATACGATTGGGATAATTTATCTGAGGAGGATATCGTTACTTTGATTGAGGATAAAATCCAAAAAGAAAAAGATAAGCTTATTCATGTTTGGGAAGAAGAAGGGATTAGAGTAGAGAAAGCACGATGGGGAAGACACAATGTGATTAAAGGAAAGCAAAAAGTAGAGTTGCCTAAAACAAAAGATGTGTCAAAGATGACGCTTGAAGAAGCTCAGTCTATTTTAGAAAAGAATGCGCCTAAGAAGAAAGCTACCAAACGAAAGACAACAAAAAAGAAAACGACAGCAAAAAAGTAAATTTATAAATGAATTTTAATTTTCTCTCTCCAGTTTCAGATTCAGTATTAGCACATTGCGAATTATTATCTCAACAAACCATAGGAAGAAAAGTTAAAATACATTCCGACCAGCAAGGTATTCCAGATATAGAAGATGTACAATTAGCAATAATTGGCGTTAAAGAAAATAGAAATGATGTCAATTATATTGGTGCTGAACTCAACTTTGATGATGTAAGAAAAACACTTTATAGCTTATTCCCAGGAAACTGGAGTACATTAATCGCTGACTTAGGCGATATAGAGCAAGGTGAATCTGTAGAAGATAGTTACTTCGCATTACGAACTGTAGTTGAGGTTCTTGTTGAGAAAAAGATTATTCCTATTATCATTGGTGGTAGCCAAGATTTAACCTACGCTAATTATCGTGCATACGATAACTTACAGCCTATGGTTAATATCGTTAATGTTGACACAAATTTTGATTTAGGCGATGCTTCTCAACCAATAAAAAACAATAGTTATTTTGGGAAAATTATTTTAGAAGAACCTTATAATCTATTTAATTATTCCACAATAGGTTATCAAACCTATTTTAATTCACAAGAAGAAATAGACCTTATGGAGCGCTTATATTTTGAAGCCTACCGTTTAGGGGAAGTTTCAAATGCTATTAATAGTGTAGAGCCTGTATTGCGAGATGCGCATATTGTTACTGTAGATTTAAAATCAGTTAGAGCTGCCGAGGTAGGAGAGCGATTAAAGTTTACCCCAAATGGTCTCGATGGTAAAGAAATCTGTGCAATTACTAGATATGCAGGTATAAGTAATAAGGTGTCTTCATTTGGAATATACGAATACCACTTCGCGCAAAAAGATACCATTACGGCAATGCTTATTGCACAAATGATATGGTATTTTGTAGAAGGTGTAAATTGTAGGGTAAAAGATGATGACTTTGTAAACTCTGACAACTATTTAAAATATAATGTACTTATTGATAATGAGGAACTTATTTTCTTCAAAAGTGTCAAAACAGGGCGTTGGTGGATAGAAATTCCTTTTTTGGCAAATGTTAATAATAAATTAAAGAAGCATACGTTATTACCATGCGCACACGAAGATTATGTGGCAGCAACAGAGGGTAAAATTCCCGAAAGGTGGTATAAAGCCTACAGGAAGAATAACTTCTAAATTTGCATTTCGTCGATGTTAATCGTATTTTTTATCGACGAAATGCAAATTTTTAAGGACGAAATGCAAAAAAAAATCAAAAAAAGTTGTTTTTTCCGATTAATTGAAATATGTTTACCATCTCAAAATTGAAGGATACTAATTTAACCTATAGTTTTATGAAAATTAATAAGCTTGTTTTACTAATCACAGTTTTAGCTTTTATGGTAAGCTGTAACTCTGGAGACCGCGGACAAGTTGTCGGCGTAAAAGGTAAGCGATGGCACCCTGAAAAACCCTATGGAATGACCCTAATTCCTGGAGGAGCTTTTATTATGGGTAAATCAGATGATGATTTAGCAGGTATGCAAGATGCACCTACTAGAACAGCTACAGTGCGTGCATTCTATATGGATGAAACTGAAATTACAAACAGTGAATACAGACAGTATGTAGAAGATGTTAGAAATAATATTATCAGAGAGAACTTAGCAGAAATGGCTGACTTAGAAGGTAAGACGCCTGGAAATGGAGATATCGGAGAGTTTGCATATATAGATGCAGATACTACAGATCTTAATCCATATCAAAAATATATGCTTAATACTTATGGTAATGAGCAACGTCAATTAAATACAGATATCGAGTTATATTTTGATACTGCAGAGTATCCAGATGAGTTATATTCTGAGGTAATGGATAATATGTATTTGCCACTTGAAGAGTCTTATAACGGACAACGCACATGGGATGTTTCTCAATTTGTATATAAGTATACAAAAATGGATATCAAAGCTGCGGCAAAAGATCCAACACTTAAACGTTCTGATGTTATGGAACAAAAAGAAGTGATGGTATATCCAGATACTACAGTATGGATTCGTGATTTTGCGTATTCTTATAATGAGCCAATGCATAATGATTATTTCTGGCATGATGCTTATGGAGATTACCCTGTTGTAGGTGTATCTTGGGAACAAGCAAAAGCGTTTTGTCAATGGCGAACGTTATACCATAATAAATACCAAAAAGCAAGACAGAGACAACCAGTTAACATATATAGACTGCCTAATGAAGCGGAATGGGAATATGCAGCTCGTGGTGGATTACAAGGTGCTACATTCCCTTGGGGTAATAACTATACGTTAAACGACAGAGGTTGTTTTATGGCTAACTTTAAGCCGCTTAGAGGTGATTATGCTGCTGATCAAGCATTATATACTGTAGAAGCTGATGCTTATGAGCCAAATGATTTCAACTTATATAATATGGCAGGTAATGTTTCAGAATGGGTAAACGGTTCATATTCGACATCATCTTACGAATTTATGTCAAGCATTAACCCAAGTGTTAATGATGAAAATAACCAACGTAAAGT
>CAZBMY010000055.1:8111-10912 GCA_964492855.1 uncultured Flavobacteriaceae bacterium | reverse complement strand
CATACATTTCTTTTTCAGAAGGAATCGCCTTTGTTTTTGGTGGCATAACCATGACCGTATCTACTCCAACTTTTGCAAGTCCTTCAACGATTTTAGCAAGTTCTTCTTTAGTTTCTGCTGCAGCGCCGCTGATTAAAGGAACATTGTATTCTTTAGAAACCTCAGAAAGTGATTTTAATAAAGAAAGGCGCTGTTTTGTGCTCAGGTAGCTATTCTCACCCAAAGTACCAGAACCGACAAGTCCGCTCATTCTACTACCACCTTTTCCTTGAGTTTTTAAAACACCTGCTGCCTGTTTTTGTGTTGCATCAAAGTCAATTTTAAGAGCACCAGATTTTGACTTTTTAAGCCATGTAAATACAGCTGGCATTACGCCTTCCCATTTAGAACTCATAATATTTATTTTTTGAGTAGTGAATCTAAGCAATTTCTTAATTGTATTTACTTATCTTAAAAATAAGGACAGTTACGTCGAAAGACAAATGACAGCTACTGTATTCGTATTCTATCCTTCTTTGGTAATTTCTGAACTATCAGGTCGTAAGAGTGGTCAATCAACGACGCAATTAGCTTTGTTGGCACATCACTATTAACATAAACAGAATTCCATTGCAGTTTATGCATGTGGTAACCTGGCTGCACGCCATCATATTCTGCGCGGAGTTCTTGTGCATAATCTTGGTCGCATTTTAGATTGATAAACGCATTACCTTCTTCCCATTTTTTTAGTGATGCTAGTGCAAACATTTTGTTACATACTTTGAATACTAAAGTATCCTCATCAAAAGGAAAATGTTCGGTGACTTCTTTTTTATTTATGCAATAGTCTCGGAATTGCTCGATGTTCATTCTAAAAGATTTTTATCTTCTGTTTCAATTTTCAATGCTGAATAGTCCAACTTCCAACCAATAGTTTCAACTATTGATTCAATAAGTTGAATAGCTTCTAAAGCTTCGCCTCTTGCCACATTAAATAAACCACTTTCTGGAATTTTGTCTTCTATATGTGCTTTGGCATTGGTGTGCAACTCTGTTAAATCAGAGGCTTCAAATTTATTGAACATGCCATCTTTTTTGTCGTAATAATTAATATTGGTTTCAATAGACAATACCTCAGGCTGAGGAAAATGCGTCAACACTACTCGCTTAGTGCTTGCGTTAGCATCCATTCTCAACTTACTCAAATCAAAACCCACATGTGCTTTGGCATTAATCACTACGAGCGCTTTCTTTTTACTTGAAATAAGCTTTAAGAACTTTTCTTTGACATCTTCGTAATGGTAAATTTCAGCAAAATCGCCTTCTACGGTAATGAATTTACATACGCGTTTTATCTTGTCTAGCAAGATGATGGATTGCTCATTTGTTTTCTTTTTGGTTAGCCATTGCTTTACTATAGTTACAACACCTAAAGTGACTAATATACTAATGATTATAATGAAGAATGTTTCCATAGCTGCAATTTTCGTCTCGATACAAATTTGCTCATTATTTGCAAATTTACTCAAAGTGACATGTTATTTTATTCTATTACTTTATACAAAATAGGTTTGCTTGGTGTGGCATCATTTTCAAATGGTGCTATCTGAAGATTAAGCATATAACAACCATCATCTATTTTATTAGACACATATATAAATTCAGTTATTGTAGCATCTAAGCGTAATTCTCCACTTGTGTTCCAAAATGCATTATGTCCTAAAAGTTCACCATTATCTTTTTCTCTATCTACACTTGGCAAATCTATTAACAAGTGCTTCACACCTTTCTCACGAAGATAAATGATTGCCTCTTCTAAAAGATATGTTGGATTTGTATTAGAATATTGTCTTGTCTTTTTGTCTTTTGTATTTGGCAAAGTTCTTATAACAATAGCGTCACGCTTTTTGTTTCCTATAGCAAACTGCAACTGCTTTTTAGAAATTACATAATCTTCATTCTTCTTTTCTGGTGCTACAGTAATAACCTCTGCAATGAAAAAAAACTGCTTTAGCTGTTTATTAATAGAATATACGTTCTCATGAATATGTCCTACAGTTTCTGTATGCGTACCGTGCGAGTGCGGATTGAATGTAATGGTATTGAAATTTACTGCAGCACCTGCTTTAACACTAATAATATCTTCTTCAAAAGTTTCAGGCTGTATTTTGGGTGGCCCAATATACCACGCATTGACATTTTTTAAACCATCGCGTATTGGAATAGAAATATCTAAAGGTTGTGATAAATCAATCTTTAATTTTTTGGATTTGTATTGTATTGTAGCTATCAAGATATATTAAGTTTAAAAAGTTCTGACGAAATACCATCCGTCAAAAACTGTCCTTCTTTTGTGGCTTTTAAATGGCCCTCATCAATATACAATAAATGCTGGTTTATAAAAATTTGCGCATAATCTAAAAGGTGTTTTTTATAGTCCGTGCCAAAATCAGTTTCAATCTTCTCTAATGAAATACCAAACATGGTTCGTAAACCTGTCATTACACATTCATTATATCTATCAATATTAGTAAGGCTTTCAATCTCTATTGGTAAGACTTTATTCTGAATCGATTGAATATATTTCGAATTGTTACGCACATTCCAACCGCGTTGTTTTCCATTAAAGGAATGTGCCGAAGGCCCAATTCCTATATATGATTTCCCTTGCCAATAGGCTGTATTATTTTTACTAAAATAGCCTTCTCTTCCAAAATTAGACAATTCATAATGTACAAATCCTTCGGCTTCTAATTTTTCTTTTAAAACATGAAACTGTTCATGTGCCAATTCATCATCCACATCTTCGATAATGCCTTTTT
>CAZBMY010000055.1:0-8011 GCA_964492855.1 uncultured Flavobacteriaceae bacterium | reverse complement strand
GTAATCTCTGGGTTATCGGAAACTTTATAATTTTTATAGACAGTTTTTATCAAAAATCTTAACTCATCAATCGTCAATACTGATGGTGTTCCACCGCCAAAGTAAATAGTCTCAACAGTATTATTTTTGAACTCCTCTTTTCTTAGCTCTATTTCTTTAGCTAGAGCTTCAACCATAGCATCTCTCTTTTTTAAGGAGGTCGAAAAATGAAAGTCACAATAATGACAAGCTTGTTTACAAAATGGTATGTGGATGTAGATGCCGCTCAATATAGTCTTCGGTTTTCAGTCACAGTCGGCAGTAAATTCCAACTTTTATTTAAATGTAAAGTTACACATGAAAACTGAATACTGCGAATGTAGACTGCCTACTTTTTTAGTCGTCCTTCATTCTGTTTTACAAAACTTGCCCAACCAGAGTAACTCTTACCAACTTGTACACGACCTTGATTATAAAAATGACAAACTGCAGCTGCCAACCCATCCATAGAATCTAGATTTTTGGGTAATGTTTTTAGACCTAACATACCTTGTAACATTTTTGCCACTTGCTCTTTACTGGCATTTCCATTGCCTGTAATTGCCATCTTTATTTTCTTTGGCGCGTATTCTGTAATGGGCACTTCGCGAGACAGACCTGCTGCCATTGCTACACCTTGAGCACGCCCAAGCTTAAGCATACTTTGCACATTTTTTCCAAAGAATGGCGCTTCAATAGCGATTTCATCTGGGTGATGTGTGTCGATAAGCTCAACGGTACGTTCAAAAATGAGTTTCAATTTTAGATAATGATCATCGTATTTTTTCAGTTGTAATTCATTAAGTTGTAAAAACTCCATCTTTTTACCAACCACTTTTATGAGACCAAATCCCATAATGGTTGTTCCTGGATCAATACCTAATATAATTTTTTCTGTAGCCATAAATTATTCGCAATAATAGCATCCGCTTAAAGATATAGATACGCCGAATGAAACCGTAAATACATTTCCATTAAATGCGCCTAGTCCTAAAATTTCAGGATTATAATCATCTAAGCTTGTAAAACCATAGATGTATGAGATATCAGAATACAATGCTACTTTTCTGTTTATTTGGTAATGCACTTCTAAACCCAAGTTAAAATTAAGATAAGACTGGTCGTTTTCCTCTAAACCACTAAGTGGTTTTACAAAGGAAAAACCTGGACCTCCATGAGCTACAACCTGAATAAACTGTGGCAAAAAATTAAGCGATTCCGAAGGATTATAAACCAATTGCGCATTGACTCTAGAATAATTAACCTTAAATTCTTGAAACCCATTTTCACTTTTAAATCGGTTAAAGCCGTAGTCTAATTTGGCGCCTAACGTTCTACTAAACATACGTTGCACACCTAAATTAACCGTTGGGAAATTTATTGATTGTGCAGGAGCCGAATTAATAAAACCATTTTCTGAAGGCGAATTTATTCCTAAAGAAATCTGCGCTTTCCACGTACTGATATCTATGCGTTGTGCAAAACTGTAACTTGAAATACATACCAATGAAAATACCAAAATGTATTTTGCCAACTTAAATCGCATAATGTAATATTTTGGTTTAATTTGTATTGTGATAACTCAGCTCTCTTACAAATCTAAGCAATTCTTCATTGCTATAATTAAACTAAGTATAATAGTTGGTGCTGGCTATTATATTTACAATCGATTGACAAA
Source organism: uncultured Flavobacteriaceae bacterium (assembly GCA_964492855.1). Taxonomy (GTDB): domain Bacteria; phylum Bacteroidota; class Bacteroidia; order Flavobacteriales; family Flavobacteriaceae; genus Winogradskyella. The sequence goes on along the minus strand of CAZBMY010000055.1, from coordinate 6,315 downwards.
AAATAGTGATTTAAGCTTTTCTGATTTTTCATCATTTTTAACTCAAAATGATGTTTTTTCCGTCAAAAATGTATCTTTTTTACTCATTCTAACCATTTTTAATTGGTTTTTTGAAATTTTAAAATGGAAGTATTTAATCCATTTTATTAAAAAAATATCATTTTTTGAAGCCTTAGAACAAAGCCTTGGCGGATTAACAGCGTCTTTAATTACACCGAATCGTATTGGTGATTATGGCGCAAAAGCTATTTACTATGCGCGTACTGAAAGAAAAAAAGTTGTTCTTTTAAACCTACTCGGTAATATGAATCAAATGGCCGTAACCACAATAATTGGCCTTATAGGATTGGCAATATTTTACTCTAAGTATGATTTAGATATAGATTTTAAACACGTGTCACGATTTCTAATACTAATTGTTGTTATAGGGGTATTTTCATTTTTTGGACTAAAACAATCCAAGCTTAGACTAAAAGGAAATTCAATTGAACAACTCACCGTTTTCATAAAAAACATTCCAAGAAAGACACACATACTAAATTTTAGCCTTTCATTTTTTAGGTATTGTATATTCTCTTATCAATTTTACTTTCTTTTGCTCATTTTTGGTGTGTCAATAGATTACAAAACCGCAATCATAGCAATAAGCAGCATGTATTTTTTAGCATCTATAGTGCCTTCGTTAGCAGTTTTTGATGTGTTAATTAAAACCAGTGCAGCTGTTTTCTTATTTGGCATATTGGGTGTAGACGAGTTAACTATATTGTCTATTTCTACTCTGATGTGGTTATTGAACTTTATCTTGCCTAGTATCTTTGGTAGTTATTTTGTGCTAAATTTTAAATTACCTAAATCTGAAGATTCATGATACTAACACTTATATTTATTATAGTTTTAATTTATATTCTTCTTATATGGTGGTTAAATTTAGGCTTTGATAAAGTTGAAGATTTTAAGCTTCAAGATTTACCAAATACAACACTCTTTTCTGTTATAATTCCATTTAGAAATGAAGAAAAAAACCTACCTCAGCTTCTAGGTTCAATTCTAAAATTGAATTATAAAACGCCCCTATTTGAAGTCATTTTTGTTAATGATGATTCCGAAGATGAGTCAACCAAAATAATCAACAAACATTTACAATCTTCCAAGATACATTTTAAAATAATTGATAGGCTTAGAACATCGAATTCCCCTAAAAAAGACGCTATAAGCACGGCTATAAGAATTGCCCAGAACAATTGGATTATTACGACAGATGCCGATTGTGTTTTACCAAAATATTGGTTGGATACTTTTGATGAATTCATTCAAATTAAAGACACTATAGCCATCGCTGGACCTGTAAAATTTACTGGTCCAACTTCTTTTTTTACTAGATTTCAAATTCTAGATACTTTGAGTCTACAAAGCGCTACTATGGGTGGATTTGGAATCAAAAAACCTTTTATGTGTAATGGTGCAAATTTTGCATATAAGAAATCTGCTTTTGAATTGGTAAAAGGGTTTGACGGAAATGATTCTGTTGCGAGTGGTGATGATGTTTTTCTTCTTCAGAAATTTATTAAAACATATCCTAATGACGTCTATTATTTAAAATCTTCTAAATCTATCGTTACAACACAAGTAGTCAGTAGTATTAAAGATTTTATAAATCAACGCATAAGATGGGCTTCAAAATCTAGTAGATATAAATCATTGTTTCCTAAAATCATTGGGCTCATTGTATTAATAACCAACTTTCTTTTAGTAAGTTTATTAGCACTATTGTCATTAAATCTAATAACTGTAAAAACCGTTGGTTTAATCTGGCTTATTAAGATAAGTATTGACCTTCTACCTATTTTTAAGACAGCCCGATTTTTTAAACAAGAACATATTTTATTGTCTTATATTTTTGTGAGTCTTCTCTATCCTTTTGTTACAGTTTATATTGCATTATTAATTCCATTGGGGACCTACAATTGGAAAGGTAGAACATTTAAAAACTAACCTTGTCAGATATTTTTGTTAGTTTTAACAAAAGTCCCAAAAACTCTAAATCTATAATTATGAAAAAATCTGTTTTATTCTGCCTACTATTCGCTTTTGCAAATATTCTATTTGCTCAAAACGCATATACTGTAGAGGGTGAAACTCTTGAATTAACACTCGCTACTGAGGGAAAATTAGATTTTTTATGGACCACAACAAATGGTAAATATCGCTATTTTGTTAGAACAGATGATGACACAATAATTGAGTTAAAAAATAGCGACAACACTAATGAAAAATCTTACTTAACGGTATTACAGAGTTTAACGTCTGGCCGTTCAACAAAAAATGTAAAGTTTACCACTGCTAGTTTAAAACGTTTTGTAAAACACTATAACCGGGTTATTAATCTTGGCTATACTGGTGATGTTAAAGATGAAAAAGTAAATTTTAGATTATCATTTTTTGCAGGTATAACAAATCATCCTTTAGTGGAGAATCTAAATAACGACAATGGTTATGCCCAAATAGCTGCTGAGCTGGAATTATATGGTGATACAGATAACCCTCGAAATTCTGGGTTACTTCAAATAAGAAACACCTTTGGGTCACAGGGCGATTATAAAAGCTTAGAATTCTCTTTAGGGTATCGCTTTAGAGTTATAAAAAAAGAGCGCTTTAATCTTTATGTGCAAAATAGATTTGCCTCTGTAAATTCATTTTCTAGAGATAGAGTGATTATTTCTGAGGATATCATTTCTATGGTAAGACAAGAGGAATCTGAGTTTGACATTCCTTTCATTTTTGGGATAGGTGCCGATTTTAAAATCTCTGAAAACAGTTATATTTCATTAATCTATGATCGCTTTTTTGCTTTAAATCTAGACAATAATGATAGTTTTCCTGCAGACATTATGATTGGCTATAAATTTAAACTATAACTATAATGCAACTTAGAAATTCTAAAACTTCAAACCCTATCTTTAGTAACTATTTTTGGGATGATGGTAAACAATCGGACCAAAAAATGACAGTTCTTGGGATTTTTATAAAGTCATTTCTAGGGATCATAGTCATTGCTGCAATTACAAGTTACATCTGGAAACTTAGTGAAAGCGGCATGGATACTGGATGGTTTACCTTAGGCGGAATGCTAACATCTATTGTTATAAGTATAATTATTTCAATCCGCACACAATGGGCGGCTTTCTTAGTACCGCTTTACATTATTGCTAAAGGGGTTTTCCTTGGTGGATTTTCGGCATATGCGCATAAACATTTTCCTGAGTTACCTTACCAAGCTATTGGAGTTACTATCATTACTTTTTTTGTAATGCTTCTATTGTACCAAGCTCGTATTATTATTGTAACCAAACAATTAAGAAGTGTCATTATTTCGGCTACCGTTAGTATTATGGTAGTGTATTTGGTGTCTTGGATTTTAGGCTTTTTTGGAATTAAAACGTATATATGGGGTACTTCTTGGTTGGCTATAGGCTTTAATATTATTGCTGCTATTGTTGCATCTTTTGCTTTACTTCTAGACTTTGATTATATAGAGCGCTATAAAAATAGAGCTCCAAAACAAAAAGAATGGCTTGCTACTTGGGGATTATTGGCTACACTAATTTGGCTCTATGTAGAAGCATTGCGGTTATTACAAAAATTCGCTATAAAATGGAGGTGATTTTTAATCACTAGTAAAAACAATCTTTTTTAGAATACATCATTTTATTGAAACTATTACAGGTAAAACAAATTCTGTTGTGACGTGCTGGCCTCTTTTTACTGCAGGAAAAATCTTTGGCAATGCTTTAATACTACCATATAATAGAGTATCCATTTCTGAGATAAGACGTCTTGTTTCTGGTTTTGCATCAATATTTAAAATGGATATTTTTCCTAGTTTATCTATTTGAAGCTTCATAGAAATCGTATCTTCAATATCCTCTGATATGATTATATTTTGCTGGGATAGGTATTGATTAACATGATTTAAGACTGTTGTTTCAAAACAAATTTTTTGTTGTTCTTTCTCTGAAATTGAATCGCATACCGAAAAACTTGGATACGCATCTACGGCACTCCAATCTATAGTTTCTAACTCTTGGGTTACAACATCCTCTGTCTTTATTTTTTTGTTTTCAAAATAACTACAAGAGGTCGTGTTAATAATTAGAACAATAAAAACAACTAATCGTTTCATCTTAAATATCTGAAACCGAAAAGTACAATATTTAGACAAAAAATACTAAATGGTTAGACGCTTAGACTAATTCTTCTTTTCCCCGTTCAAAAATTGCTCTTCTTTAAGTTCCTTTAAGCGCATTTCTGCAAATTTAGAATACGGTTCGTTTTTATATTTAGCTAAAAAATCTTCATAAAGCTTTATTACAGCATCTTTATCTGCATAATACTCATCTTTAGTCCTTATAATAATAAAGCGTGTAAACGTATCTGAAGGGTCTTCTTTTACAGCTTTTTGAAATGCTTTAATCGCTTCTTCATGCTTTTTTTGTCGATTAAGTACTGTCCCTAATGTTCTGTACTCTTTATTAAAGTCTATATCTTGAATTAAAAGATATTGTTTTATATATGTTTCTGCTTTTTCAAAATCATTTAAACGCTGATAGTAGCCACCTATCACATACATTGATGTCGCATCTTTTGGGTTATACTTTAGCACTTCTTTTCTATGAATAATGGCTTCTTCATAATCTGAATTTTGCGCATAACTAATGCTTAATTTTTCATGAATAAATTCAGACTCCTCGCCTAAATCTAATAACTTATTAAACCATAGTATAGATTTACCATAGTACTGTTGATGGTAGTAGTTCTGAGCTTTCAAACTAATTAATTCCACATTATTAGTATAACTTTCTAAGCCTTTATCGATGTACTTATGTGAAATTTCGTGATTGCGCTTTATTAAATGGTGCTTTGCAATTTTAAAAATTGCTTTTTGGTGCGTATTATCTAATTCATAAGCAGACATAAACCGATTCATAGCTGTAGAATCTCTTTGCTTCTCTAAAGTTACGCCTTGCTGATAATGGTAATTTGGGTTTTTATAATCTATATAAATGAGTTCTTCGAAAAGTACTGAAGCTTCTTTGTATTTTTTTAAACGAGATAGCAATTTTGCATATTCAAATTTAAGTAGTGCGTCATCAGGGTTTGCTTCTACACTATTTTTATAATTCTCAACGGCTTCCCCAAAATTACCTATTGCGGCGTAAGCTCTTGCAATTTTCGCATAGACTTCCTTTACATTAGAGTATTCTTCATATACCTTTATAGCCTTACTATAATTTCCATTTGCAAACAAACTATCACCAACTGCCAATGCCGAAGACTGAGCTTCGGCATTAAGTTGTATTAATAGAATTATTAGTACTAATCCTTTTTTTATCATTTAATAAGACTGTTTTTATTATTGAATTTGAAACAAAATTGGTAGTGAATATAATACATCTACTTTTTCACCCTCTTGTTCTCCTGGTATAAATTGAGGTAATGCATTAACGACTCGTTTGGCCTCATCTTCTAGCTTTGGGTGATACGCTCTTGCAAAAGCAGAATGAACATTACCATCCTTTCCTATCTTAAAACCTACATATATACGTTGTCTTCCCTCTAATCCTAATTGTTTTGCTAAATCTGTATTAAAATTTTTGTTTACAAAACTAGTTATACGTTTTTCTACACACTTCTTTTGTCTATCATTAGTTCCTAAATTCTGACACTCTTTAAAACTCGGTATTTTATCTATACGAGAAAATGCTATACCCTCTCCCACAACGTCATCGTAGTCTAAAACTTTTCGTTCTTGAGCTTCATATATATTTTGGTTTGCATTGCTACCATCACCGTGAATTTGAAATATAATTGGCAAACTATATGGTACGATTACTGGCTTTCCTCTCTGTGTTCCTGGAATAAACTTAGGTAATTTTGCTATAACACGTTTTGCTTCATTTTCTAATTCTGGATGTGGCGCTCTTGCTCCTATAGAACCAACATTTCCTTCTTCATCAATTTTAAAAAAAACAGAAATACGTTGTCTCCCTTCCAAACCTAATTGCGTTGCTAAATCTGTATTAAAATTTTTATTTACAAACTTAGCTATCTTATTAGACGTACATTTTTTCTTCTCTTCATTAGTTACTAAATCTTTACACTCTGTAAATGTTGTACATTTTCTTATACATAGAAGGGCACTTCTTCTCCTTGTTCATCATTATTATGAGAATATAGTTTTTTAATGTCTTTTTTTGCTACGTCTGCATTTGTTTTTTCTTGAAATGGGTTTTTATTTTAAAATATAGTATAAGATTC
>CAZBMY010000054.1:8077-11096 GCA_964492855.1 uncultured Flavobacteriaceae bacterium | reverse complement strand
TGCGCTTTTTCATTATAGTATGTTTAAATTAATACTATTCCGATAAGCTTATCTTATCAAAACTTTAAGTGAGAAGTAAAAATATAAGTCTTGATTTATGCTGTAAATGTAATAAAGATTATGAAACTAGCAATGTTAAATTTTTATTTAGTGCTTTCTCGCTCTATTAATTCTGAAGCTATAACCTGTGTTTGATACGTTTCTTCCTCCTCATTATTCTCTAACTTATCTATTAGCAAATCTGCTGCTTTCTCTCCCATTAATTGGGCATGCTGGCTCACTGTACTAAGGCTTGGGGTAGCGTGTTTTGATAAAACACCATCAGTAAATCCGATAACCTGTATGTCTTCAGGAATATTATAACCTAAACGATTTGCAACACGCATTGCCGTGAGAGCATAAAGCTCATTAACCGCAAAGATTCCATCAATTTTAGTGTTTATTTTAAAAAGCGCCTCTATTTCTTTTTCAAGAACATCTAAGTTATCCTCATAATCAATATTATCATCTAACTTTAATATGAGCTCTGAAATTAAATCTTTATTATGACTCTTTAGTGCTTCTAAATAGCCTTGAGTTCTCAGCCTACCTACACTAACATAATCTTTAGTTGTAACTAAGGCTATATTTTTGCAACCATTGGTAATCAACTTTTCTACTGCATTTTTAGCGCCTTCAAAATCATCTACGATTACTTTGTCACAACGTATTTCATTTACCACTCGATCAAACATAACAATAGGCATACCTTGATTAATAATTTCATTAAAATGATGATAATCTTGTTGTTGCAATGTTTGTTTAGAAAGTGAAATTATGAAACCGTCGATACTCCCATTGGCTAACATTTCCATGTTAATCACCTCTTTATCAAAGGACTCGTTAGATAAACCAATAATCACATTATAGCCTCTTTTATTTGCCACTAACTCTACTCCTCGGATTACCTTAGAGAAAAAATGATGCACAATCTCTGGTATAATTATACCAATCGTATTTGTTTTTCTGTTTTTTAAACTTAGAGCTATATTGTTAGGCTTGTAATTATACAATTTAGCAAATGCCTGAACTTTTTGCTTTGTGTCTTCACTAATTTCTATACTATTTCTCAGAGCTTTTGATACAGTAGAAATCGAAACATCTAATTCTTTTGCAATTTGTTTGAGGGTAACTTTTCTTTTCATAAAACAATCATTTGATGCACTATGACAACTTTTTGCGTAAAGATACTGTTTTGTTTAAAATAAAAACATCTTAATTAAACACGCTTATCGTTACGATATTCTCATTCTTAGGGTTTAAAATGTTAAATATTCGCTTTTTTTAGAAAGTTTTTAACACGAAAACGTTTGCGTTGCTTTCATAATGGACCTTAACGTAAATCCAACTTTAATTTTACATAGATTTAACCCGAGAAGTAAAAATATAATCAGAAATAACTAAAGCAATTAACTTAAAAATAATTTATGAAAACATTCTTAAATGCCATTTTGTTTTGTGTTTTGTTAGTGCCCGCAACACTGTTTGCTCAATCAACAATAACTGGCACGGTAACAGATGGATCTAATGCAATGCCACTACCCGGTGTAAATGTCATTGTAAAAGGGACAACAAATGGTACTTCCACAGATTTTAATGGCAAGTATTCCCTTAATTTAAATAATGGAGATACTATTGTATTCTCTTACGTTGGCTTTATTAATAAAGAAGTCCTTTATAGTGGCCAAGATAAAATTGATGTTGTTTTACAAGAAGACGCATCTCAATTAGATGAGATTGTCCTTGTAGGATATGGTACTACCACAGTTAAAGATGCTACAGGATCTGTAGAATCTGTAACAGCAAAAGATTTTACTAGAGGTAATATTGTTACCCCAGACAATCTACTTAGTGGTAGAGTTGCTGGTGTAAATATTACATCAGATGGTGGTGCTCCTGGTTCTGGGGCTACAATTAGGATTCGTGGTGGTTCATCTATTAATGCTTCTAACGACCCATTGATTGTTATTGATGGATTACCAATATCTAACGATAATGTCGGAGGTTCTCGTGGAATTTTGTCAACCATCAACCCAAATGATATAGAATCTTTTTCTGTACTTAAAGATGCATCAGCTACTGCCATTTATGGATCACGTGGAGCTAATGGTGTAATTATCATTGAAACTAAAAAAGGACGTGGTACTTTTAGTGCTGATATTGATACGCAATACACTTTTGGCGAGGTAGACAACACAATAGATGTATTATCTGGTGACGAATTTAGAAGTTTAGTAAACTCTCAACCGATTAACGGTACAACATTAGACACGAGTCTATTAGGAACTGCTAATACAGACTGGCAAGATGAAATATACAGAGAAACAGTATCTGCAATCCACAATGTAACATTAAGAGGTCAATTATTTAACGTGTTACCTACACGCTTTTCTTTTGGAGTTACAAGACAAGAAGGTACATTACTTACTTCTCTGAATGAAAGACGTAATTTATCATTAGCATTAAATCCAACCTTCTTTGACAATCATTTAAAAGTTAGTGTAAATGCTAATTTAGCTTTTGAAGATAACCGTTTTGCTGACCGAGGTCAAATAGGCGCTGCATTACGATATGATCCAACTCAAGTTGTACGCGACGGAAACCCAAATTTTGCTGGTTTCTATCAACACACAATACCAGGAAACCCGTCTCTTATTCAGAACGGCACAACTAATCCTGTATTTAATTTATCGCAACGTCTCGACATAGGTGATGTAAACAGAACATTTGGTAATATTAATTTAGATTATAAATTTCACTTTTTACCTGAGCTAAAAGCAGTTGTGAATTTAGGTTATGATTACACTGAAGCCTCTGCTTCTGTAAGAGCAAGATTTGCTACCCAAGATGTTGTAACTGGTGAAACCTCATTTAGTAATCAACAACGTGTTAACCGTTCTTTTGATGGTTACCTTTTTTACAGTAACACATTAGATAAAATAGATTATGATTTAACAGCTGGTTACTCTTATCAGGTTTT
>CAZBMY010000054.1:3591-7977 GCA_964492855.1 uncultured Flavobacteriaceae bacterium | reverse complement strand
AGTTTAAAATTAAGAGCTAGCGTTGGTTGGAATGGGCAACAAGATATACAAGAGCGTGATATTTTCTTAAGCAGATTAAATCTAGGGAATCCTGGTTCTATCTTTCAATTTGGAAATCAACCTATACAAACCTTACAACCTGCATCAATAAACCCTGATTTAAAATGGGAAGAAACGCGAACTATTGAAGTAGGTATTGATTACGGATTATTCAATGATCGTTTATCTGGTTCCCTTAGTGTATTTCAAAAAGATTCCGAAGACTTATTATTCAACGCACCTGTTGTAGATGGTAGTAACTTTACAAATAACATTGTACAAAATGTTGGTAATTTAAGAATTCAAGGTTTAGAATTTAGTCTTAATGCAGATGTAATTAATAGTGAAAGTCTAAACTGGAATTTAAATTTTAATACGACATTATTAGATAGAGAAATTACTGAGTTAGCCTTTGGCCAAGACATTAACACAGGTGGTATTTCTGGAGGTACTGGTAACACAATACAATTACACAGAGAAGGCGAAGCGCCAAACTCATTTTATGTGTTTAAGCAACTTTTTGATACCTCAGGTAACCCTATTGAAGGTGCTTATGCAGATTTAAATGGAGACAACATCATTAATGACGATGATCGCTATATTAGAGAAAATCCTGGACCTAATGCGCTATTTGGTTTTCAATCAAATTTAGAATACAAAAACTTTGACTTTTCGTTTAACCTTAGAGCAAGTCTTGGTGGTTATGTTTACAATAATGTAAACTCTTCACGAGCTCAGTTAGAATTATTACAAGACAATGCTGTATTAGGTAATATTCCTACTTCTGTATTTAATACAAATTTTCAACGTACTTCAGACGTTATTATCTCTGACTTATATGTTGAAAATGCATCATTTTTAAGAATGGATAATATAACATTAGGCTATACGTTTAGGGACATTACTAAAGGAATAAAGAGCATAAGACTCTGGGGTGGTGTGCAAAATGTATTTGTTATATCAGATTACAGTGGTATTGACCCTGAGATCCCTGAAGGAGGAACAATTGGAATAGATAATACTATTTTCCCAAGACCAAGAAACTTCTTAGTAGGAGCTAACTTTAAATTTTAAAAAACTATGAAAAGAAAATTAAAACAAATTTCAAAAGTTAGTGTCTTATTATTTAGTGTGGTATTTATGTTTTCATGTACTGATGACTTAAATATCACCCCTAATGATGATGACACTTTATTAACGCAAGATGCCTTTCAAAATGAAGATGCATACAAACAACTCCTAGCAGGCGTTTATGCTAATCTTTCGTTGACTGGCACCAATGGGCCTGGGAACTCTAACCTTTCAGGTATAGATGCAGGTACTAGCCAATTTGGACGTGTACTGTTATACTTACAGACACTTTCTGCAGACCAAATGATTTGGTCTTATGAAAATGACCCTGGCACACGAGAAATTCAACGCAATATATGGACTGCTCAGAACCCATTAATTTTAGGAATGTATAGTAGAACGCAACTTACCATAGCTTTTGCAAATAATTTTTTAAGAGAAACTACTCCTGAAAAACTAGACAGTAGAGGTGTATCAGAATCTACTCGTAATGATATTGTTGCATTTAGGGCTGAAGCCAGATTACTACGTTCATTATCTTATTACTATATGATGGACCTATTTGGGAAAGCTAACTTTGGTACTGAAGCAGACCCTATTAATGCCGTATTGCCTTCAGCAAATAGAGCAGAATTATTTCAATTTATTGAAGAAGAGATTGCTGCTATAGAAAATGATTTAGTTGATGCAAACCAAAATGAATATGGTCGTGCTGATAAAGGAGTTGCTTACATGCTTTTAGCTAAAATGTATTTGAATGCTGAAGTTTATATAGGTGAAAACAGATATGCAGATTGTATTGCTCAATGTCAACGCCTGTTAGGCAGTAATTATTCACTAGCACCGTCTTACAAAGATAATTTTATGGCAGATAACAATCTTAATTCTGCCACTAATGAAATTATATTTCCTCTTATTGCAGATGGTAATACTACTCAAAATTTTGGCCCTACAACTGTAATGATTAATGGCTCTGTTGGTAGCTTAGAAGTGAATGGTGCTGAAGTAGGTGTTACTCCAGGAGGATGGGGTGGCGCTCTTAGAGTAAGAAAAGAGTTTGCTAATTTATTTGATGGTGGCCTTTTCTTAACTGATGAAAGAAACACCCTTATTAAAAATGATAGATCAATAAACATAACTGACATATCTGATAGAGACACTGGCTTTATTCTTCAGAAATTTTCTAATGCTACATCTACAGGAAGTTTTGGTGTAGATCAAACATTCGTAGATACAGATTTTCCTTTATTCAGACTGGCAGATGTTCACCTAATGTATGCTGAAGCATTCCTAAGAGGTGGCGGTGGTTCTGTTGACACTGCTGTAGAATTAGTTAATGATTTAAGAACTAGAGCAAACAACCCTAATCAAATATCGTCTTCAGATTTAACTTTAGATTTTATTCTAGATGAGCGTTCGAGAGAATTGCACTGGGAAGGTCACAGGCGTCAAGATTTAATTCGTTTTAATAGATACACTGGCGGTAATTATAACTGGGCATGGAAAGGTAATGGAAGTAATGGAATTTCTATTCCTTCACATTTTGACCTATATCCTATTCCAAGTTTGAGTCTATCGTCTAATCCTAACCTTACTCAAAACCCTGGGTACTAATCTTAACACAACATGAATATGAAAAATAAAATATCAGCTTTTTTATCATCTTTAGTCGTTCTGTTTTTAGTTACAGGATGTGAAGGTGATTCAGATACATTTACTGTGACAGAGACAAGCCCTGTCACACTTGCGGAACTTACAATATCAAATATTGTTCTTGACCCGGTCAATACTACAAATCCGGCTGTAACATTTAGTTGGTCAGTTGCAGATTACGGACAACCTGCAGAGGAGCGTTATGCACTAGAATTATCCTCAGATACAGATTTTACAAATCCTGTTGTTACAAGTACAGTAAATGGAAACAATACTGTAACATTATCTGTTGGCGAACTCAATTCTGCTGTAGGCAATGCTGGCGCAGCTCCTTTTGTTTCTAGTACTATATATGCTAGAATTGTATCTTCTTTAGGTACTCAAAATAGTTTAGCAGTTCCTTCTAATGTAATTAGTTTTCAAGTAACTCCATTCTTCAATTACCCCTTTGATGATTTCTTTTTAGTTGGTAATGCTACTGCAGCAGATTGGAATAACAATAACAACAATCCTGCATTATTTAGAGACGGAGATAATCCTAATCTATACAGATATACTGGGTATTTTAATTCCGGAGAATTTAAAGTTCTTGAAGTAAAAGGACTTTGGCAACCGCAATGGGGTACAAATGATGGTTCTTCAATAGACGTAAACCCTGGAGATACAGATGACCCAGGTACTTTTCCTAACAATAACTCTTCGATAGCTGTTAGTGGATTCTACACATTTACAATAAACTTTAGTGATGATAGCTTCAGCTTTGAAGCTATTGATGAAAGTGGAGCAACAGACTTTTCCAGCATCGAAATACAAGGTTCTGCTAGTGGTGGCACAGTAGCTATGAATCGACTATCTGCAGCAGATTCTCATGTGTGGTATGCTAACAATGTAACTTTAACTACTGGTGATTTATCGTTTATGACTAACACAGGTACTTCTTGGGGAAGTGATAATTCTTTCTCTGGTGTAGCAACAGAAAATGGAGCAAATATACCTGTAATTGTAGGTGATGAATATGACGTTTGGTTTAACGACCTAACGGGTGATTACATCATGATTCCGTTAAACCTATAAAAAAACAACTATGAAATATATTAACAAACTAAGTAATTTTTTCTTGATTTTCGCGCTACTATTTGTAGCCTGCGAAGATGAAGAGACCTTAAACATTACCCAACCAGACGCTGTATTCGAATTACAACAGCCGGGCATTAGCAATATTCTATTAAATTTTGGTTTAGCAAATAATGCTGCATTTACAATTTCTTGGAATGATGACGTAACAGGAAGCTCTTCTTATGATATTGAAATAGCTACAAACATTGATTTTGAATCTCCACAAGCTTTGGGGACATCTTCTAGCAATTCTTTTACTACTAGTGTTGCTGATTTAAATATGGCTATCAACTCTGCAAACCCTAGTAATTTTACTGATATTCCTGTATATGTAAGAGTTAACGCTGCAGGGCAGATGAGTAATACTATCTTGTTTTTAGTTACGGCATACCCTGAAGAACCTGCTATAATTACAAGTCCATCGGCTAACGATGTTTTTGCATTATCAATTGATAATGCTAGTAATACAGCTATGAATGTTACATGGGATGATTTAGGCCTTACTGG
>CAZBMY010000054.1:0-3491 GCA_964492855.1 uncultured Flavobacteriaceae bacterium | reverse complement strand
GCAGGGTATTATACATTAAATATTCCTTCATTGGCAGAAGGAGGGTCATTCACATTTGTTTCTTTTGATGCTTCTACTGCAACAACCTATAATAAAATTGGTCTTATAGGACAAGCTATTGGAGGCTGGGGTGATGCTGATGAAATTGACTTAACGCAAGACCCAAACAACCCGCATTTATGGTATGCTCTTGGTGTTAATTTTACACAAGGTGAGGAGTTTTTAATTAGACCAAATGATGATTGGAATAATGGTGTATGGAGATACACTGGTTCTTCAGAATTATTTGGACAAGCAAATCTTGCAGGTGGCGGAGATAACTTTCCTCATAGTGAATCAACTGGAGCTTATGATTTTTGGTTTAATGATTTAGATGGTAGTTATGTGATGATTCCTAATTAATCACAACCAATTTATACTAAAAAGGCTGTTTTAAAACAGCCTTTTTTATTAAAATTTTTAATATGAAAAAAATATACTTTCTAGCGTCTTTACTTATAGTAACATTTACTGCTCAATCTCAAACATTTACTTGGTCTCCAGAATTTTTTAGCGAAACTGACAATTCTGTTACTTTAACAGTCTCAAATTTCAACCCTAATACTTCTTGGAATGTTAGTGATATTTACCTTTGGGCATGGCATATCGATGAGAATGGAACCCAAATAAATAATCCTTCAGCTACTGGTACTGATTTTTTTAACTCACCGTCCACTGCGCTTTTTACTAATAATGGCGATGGAACTTATACTTTTGATTTCGGCATACCTTCAGACTTCTTTAATAATAACAATATTGCTACTATTGGATTTTTAATTAAGTCACAAAACGGCACTTCTCAATCATCTGATTTTTTCAAAGACGTCGGAGTGGCAGAAATGAACCTTTCGTCACCATCTAATAATAGTTCAGTTTTAATCTCAAGTGGTAGTAATGTAACTATAGAAGGCATTATAGAATATCAAGGTGCAAATACTAATGGCGGTACTATGGAAGTTTTTCTTAATGGCTCTAACACAGCTGAAGCTAGTACTTTATGTGGTTCTCCAAACTGTAGCTTAACACTTTCTAACATAACTTCTACTACTTCTGTTAGAGTTGTTGGCACACCCCCTGCTCCAAATAACAACTTATCTGGAGAAGCCTTTTTTAACATTAACGTTATCCCCACAGTAATAGAAGAACAACTCCCCGCTAATTTAGTTGAGGGCATTAATTATGACCCTATAGACCCTACTATAGCAACTTTAGTATTAGATGCTCCATTTAAAGATTTTGTAGAAGTCGCAGGAAATTTTAATAATTACAACCCAAGTAGTTCTTATGTAATGAAAAAAGATAATACTAGTGGCTCAACGAAATTTTGGCTTGAGCTTTCTGGTCTTACTCCCGGTGAAATCTACACATACCAATATTGGGTATATGATACAAATCCTATATCCAACTCTCCTGTTTTGGTTAAAACGGCAGATCCTTATTCTACATTAGTATTATCTCCTTTTGACGACCCATTTATCCCTGCATCTACATATCCTAACTTGCCTACATATCCTACAGGACAAGAAAGAGAAGTTACCGTATTGCAAACTAACCAAACACCATATCCTTGGCAAGTCTCAAATTTCACAAAACCTAAAAAAGAGGATTTAGTTATTTATGAAGTCTTGGTCAGAGATTTTGACACCAATAGAAACTATCAAGATTTAATTGATAGAATTGATTATTTCAAATCTTTAAACATTAATGCTATACAGCTTATGCCTGTAATGGAATTTGAAGGTAATGAAAGTTGGGGATATAACACCTCATTTCATATGGCCTTAGATAAATTTTATGGCACAGAAAATAAATTTAAAGAATTTATAGATCTCTGCCACCAAAATGGCATTGCTGTAATTTTAGATATTGCTCTTAACCATGCGTTTGGTCGAAATCCATTAGTGCGTATGTGGATGAATGACCCTGATGGTGATGGTTGGGGAGGTCCAAGTACAGAGAACCCCTACTTTAATGTTACTCCTAAACATAGTTTTAATGTCGGAAGTGATTTTAGCCATACAGAAGAACTCCCTAATTCGCCTATGGCAAGTAGCAATGATGACACGAACCCTATTACAAATCAATATACAAGACGCGTTGTTAAGCATTGGATAGAAGAATTTAAAATTGATGGTTTTCGATGGGACTTGACTAAAGGGTTTACCCAGAATTGTTCAGATGGGAATGATAGTTGTACAAACGCCTACCAACAAGATAGAGTTGATATTCTAAGAGATTATGCAGATTATTCGTGGTCTTTAGATGAGGATCACTACGTCATTTTTGAGCATTTAGGGACTGATGGAGAGGAATCACAATGGGCTAATTATCGTGCATCAGAAGGAAAGGGAATTATGATGTGGGGTAAAATGACTTCAGAATACACAGCTCTTGTAAAAGGATCTTCATCAAATATTTCTAGAGCAACACATCAAAGCAGAGGATTTACAGAACCACGTTTGATTGCTTATCCTGAGAGTCATGATGAAGAAAGAATAATGTATGACGCTGTAAATTTTGGAAATACCAGCAATTCATCTCACAATGTTCAAAATTTAGATGTTGCATTAAAAAGGATGGCCTCTATGGGTGCTATTAACTTAACAATTCCAGGTCCTAAAATGATTTGGCATTTCTCATCATTAGGCATGGACAATTCTATATGGACTTGTAACAATGGTTCTGTACAAGTAGGAAATGATGGTTGCA
This sequence comes from uncultured Flavobacteriaceae bacterium, assembly GCA_964492855.1. Taxonomy (GTDB): domain Bacteria; phylum Bacteroidota; class Bacteroidia; order Flavobacteriales; family Flavobacteriaceae; genus Winogradskyella. The sequence goes on along the minus strand of CAZBMY010000054.1, from coordinate 743 downwards.
AATTAGACACAAAACCACAACCACAATGGGTTAATAATTGGTTAGCTGACTCAGACAGGAAAAATGTATATGATACTTGGGCGAGACTAATTGATTTAAAAATAAACGAGCCTGTCTTTGAAGGTAGTTTTGCATTAGAAGGAACAACTCAAAATATACGTATGTCTTATTTTGACTTAAGCTTACCTTCTGGTTCTCTTAGAAATGTTATTATTTTGGCAAACTTTAATGTTACTGATCAAAATATTACGCCAAACTTTCCTTTTACTGGGACTTGGTATAATCTAATGGATGACAGCTCTATTAATATAACCAGTACAACAAACCCTATTACAATACCTGCAGGCGAATTTAGAATATTTGGAAATCAACTCTCTACACTATCTAATGACGATATAATTGCTAATAACTCAATATCTATTTACCCTAATCCAACCAATACGTACTTTAATATAAATACAAATGTTTCTGATGTCAAATTGTATGACATTACAGGCAAGCTTGTTAAAGTTTTTGAAGGTAACTTTAATACTAATGAAGATTTTGACATAACTGAATTAAAGTCTGGCATCTATATGGTTAGTCTAAAAAATAAAGATAGTCAGATACAAACTTCGAAACTCATTAAGCAATAAGTTTTTGTATTTAAATAAAAGTTAAAAAGCTTCTCTTAAAGAGAAGCTTTTTTTGTGCGGGCGGGGAGACTCGAACTCCCACACCTCGCGGCACTAGATCCTAAGTCT
>CAZBMY010000053.1:9051-11128 GCA_964492855.1 uncultured Flavobacteriaceae bacterium | reverse complement strand
CTTAAAACAAGTACAGGAATCGTTGTGCTATGAAAATCTTTTTTAAGAATTGTATTGTCTTCCCATAGCTTTTGGAAGAATCCGCGTTGACGTCTTACAACACAAAGTAAATCTGGGTTATGATTATGATAATGTTCTAACACACCTTGAAACGTAGTCTGCGCTTTAGCCCTAGTTGTATTTGTAGTAAGCTGAGACAGTTCTTCATTGACATCTAAATCACCTTCTTTATAGCTTGATGTCTCTACTAATAACAAATTAAGAATTGCTTTAAACTGACGTTTTATATCAATAAGCGGCTTTAAAACACCTTCTCGTTTTATTTTAGATAATTTAGTAGCCATTAAAATTTTTACAATAGGCTTATATTCATAACACTCAGGGACTATTAATGCTGGTATTTGCGTTTGCTTTATAATCTTGCCGGAGGTCTTACCTAAATACACTTCTTCTTTAATAGAGTTTGTACGAGGCTCTAAAACAATTAAATCTATATCTAGAATTTTACAAACATGCTCAATCGTATCTACTAATTTGCCTTTAAAAACTCTAGTAACTACCTCAACACCTTTTTTGTCTATTGAAGCGACATGCTCTTCTAAAAACGAAAGACTTTCGCGCTCCAAAATATGATCAATCTTAATCATGGTTCCAGCTTTGGTATAAACATTATATATTTGAACAACATAAACCTTTGCTCCAAAAGCTTTTGCAAAGTCAACGGCATACTGTAAATGACATTTTGCATTTTTTGAAGAACCTACAGGGACTAAGATATTTTTCATAATAAAGATGTTTAAGCCACAAAAGTAAACATTATTAATGATTCGAAAAGGGAGATTATCAGATATTGAAACTATTATGCAACTCACAAAATCATGTGCTAAACACATGATTTCTAATGGCATTTACCAATGGAATGAACATTACCCAAATAAAAATGCCTTTATAAATGATATAACAAGAGATGAGCTCTACGTATTAGAAGTAGATGATGAAATTACAGGCACTGTGGTCATTTCTACTTTTATGGATGAAGAGTATAACGTTGTAAAGTGGTTAACTAAAAGTGAAAATAACATCTATATACACAGACTAGCCGTTCATCCAAAGCATCAGGGTAAAGGTTATGCCAAACAGCTTATGAATTTTGCAGAAAATTTTGCAGTAGACAACAGTTATGCATCCATACGATTGGACACATTTTCGCAAAACAAAAGAAACCAAAAGTTTTACGAACTTCGCGGATATAAACAATTGGGTGATATTTATTTTCCTAAACAAAGTGAATATCCTTTTCATTGTTATGAATTGGTACTGTGAGCAACAAAATTTCTTTAAAACAAATTAACCGATTAGCCATTCCGGCTTTAATTTCTGGTATTTCAGAACCTATTTTGTCGTTAACTGATGCCGCTATTATAGGTAACATGTCATTAAATGCTACAGAATCTCTAGCCGCGGTTGGTATTGTTTCTACATTTTTATCAATGCTTATTTGGGTTTTAGGACAAACTCGAAGTGCTATATCATCCATTGTTTCTCAATACCTAGGCGCCGGAAATGTGGCCGCTGTTAAAAATCTTCCTGCGCAAGCCATTTTTTTAATTACATCTTTAAGCTTATTAATCATTGCATGTACATATCCTTTTGCTGCTCAAATTTTTAAACTTTATAACGCTTCAAATCTCATTCTAGATTATAGTGTAGATTATTATCAAATACGTGTATTTGGTTTCCCGTTTACCTTATTTACAATTGCTGTTTTCGGAACGTTTAGAGGCCTCCAAAACACTTATTATCCTATGATTATTGCTATAGTCGGAGCCACCGCAAACATTATCTTTGATTTTGTGTTGGTTTATGGCATTACTGATATTGTCCCGGCCATGCATATCAAAGGTGCTGCATATGCAAGTGTTATTGCGCAGATGCTCATGGCAGGTTTGTCTGCTTTTTATATGCTTAAAAAGACAGATATTCCGTTATGGGTTCGCTTTCCTTTTAATCCTGAAATTAAGCGATTTTCGTTAATGATTTTTAATCTTTTTATTAGAACCATAGCCCTAAACGTTGC
>CAZBMY010000053.1:0-8951 GCA_964492855.1 uncultured Flavobacteriaceae bacterium | reverse complement strand
CTGTTTTATTACCCTATAGGACATGTTTTTAGTAATGACACTGAAGTTTTAAACACCTTTTACGATGTGTTTTGGATTATTCTACTAATGCAACCCTTATGCGCTTTAGCTTTTATTTTTGATGGTGTTTTTAAAGGTCTTGGTAAGATGAAATATCTTAGAAATCTTCTCTTATTTTCAACATTAATCGTTTTTATTCCTGTAACACATTATACAGATAGTATTGATCTAAAGCTCCATGGTATTTTTATAGCTTTCACACTTTGGATTATTGCTAGAGGCATCCCTTTAATTATAAAATTCCGAAAAACATATCGCCCACTAGCACAAAACCCTTAAATTTGGCAGTATATTGCTTTTGCAATTAACAGAAGCAGAAAGAAAAAGATAAAAGACGATTAAATGGATATCTTAAGTTTTTTTAGCGGAAATGGGCTGTTTCTATTATTAGGGCTTGTGCTCGTCATTGTTTATTTTGTAAACAAAAGAAAAGGTCGCAAATAATGAGTAATATTAGAATTACAAAACAATTTTCTTTTGAAACTGGCCATGCGCTCTACGGTTATGATGGCAAGTGCAAAAATGTTCATGGTCATAGTTACCGATTAGATGTTACTGTTATTGGTACGCCAATTTCTGATACTACTAATGTAAAGTATGGTATGGTTATCGATTTTGGTGATTTAAAAAAAATAGTAAAGTCAGAGATTGTAGATGTATTTGACCATGCTACAGTTTTTAATAAGAACACCCCACACGTTGAATTAGCTAAAGAATTACAAGACCGAGGTCATAACGTGCTTTTGGTAGATTATCAACCAACAAGCGAAATGATGGTGATTGATTTTGCTGAAAAAATAAAGAAACATTTACCTAAAAATATCAAACTACATTCGTTAAAACTTCAAGAAACAGCCACAAGCTTTGCAGAATGGTTTGCTTCAGATAATTAATAGTTATGTTATGTTGAATTTATTTCAGCATCTCATCAAGTAACATGAATCAAGACAAGAGCTTTCACATAGAAATCCCTAAAGGCAAAAAAATCTATTTTGCCTCAGACAATCATTTAGGAGCACCAACGCTCGAAGCTTCTCGGCCTCGTGAACAAAAATTTGTAGCTTGGTTAGATGATATAAAAGATGACGCTGCAGCCATTTTTTTACTTGGTGATTTATTCGATTTTTGGTTTGAGTACAGAACTGTTATTCCTAAGGGGTTTACACGGACACTAGGTAAGCTAGCCGAAATTTCAGATTCAGGCATACCTATCCATTACTTTGTAGGTAACCATGATTTATGGATGAATGGCTATTTTGAAGAAGAACTCGGCATCCCAGTCTATCATAAACCACAGGAATTTAAATTAGGTAATAAAGATTTTTTTATTGGTCATGGTGATGGTCTTGGTCCAGGAGATAAGGGTTATAAGCGAATGAAAAAAGTTTTCAAAGGACGTTTCTTTAATTGGTTATTTCGCTGGGGGCACCCAGATATAGGAATGCGTATTGCGCAGTATTTTTCTGTAAAAAACAAATTGATTTCTGGAGATGATGATGCCACATTCTTAGGTGAAGACAATGAATGGTTAGCTATTTATAGCCGAAAGAAATTGGAAGATAAGCATAGAGATTTCTTTGTATTTGGTCATAGGCATTTGCCGTTAGAAATTCAATTAAACGAAAATTCTAAATACATCAATCTTGGTGATTGGATTCAGTATTATACTTATGGGGCATTTGATGGTAAAACTTTTCAACTGAAGAAGTATTAATACGTTTATGACTATAAAGCCTTTATATTTATATATTGTTCTAATTGTTGGATTAACTTCTTGTAGACCATATAAATCTTCAGTGGTAAAAGCAAATCAGATGACTTATTCGCAGTTTAGAAATGCACAAAAACAGTTCCTCACCAAAGATGGAAATATTCATTACATAGATAAAGGAAAAGGAGAAGTTATTGTTTTACTGCATGGCATACCAACTTCTGGTTGGTTGTATCGGCATATGATTGATGAATTATCAAAAAACTATCGTGTTATTGTGCCAGATATGCTAGGTTTTGGTTCTAGTGATTCGCCAAAAGGTTATGATGTTTATAATCAAGAAAATCATGCTTCTCGACTATTAGAACTAATGGATGGTCTAAATATAAAAACTTGGACGCATATTATGCATGATGCAGGCGGACTATGGACTTGGGAAGTTTTTAAAAAAGCACCTCATCGAATTTCAAAACTTGTTGTGCTTAATACCATTATCTACGAGGAAGGTTTTAACCCTCCTATTCGTTTTAAACCCGGATTTATAGCACGTACGGCCATGTGGAGTTATAGAAATGGCATCTCTACAAACATGATGTTAAAAGGTTTATTTAAATCAGGTTTAAAAGAAAACACTCTTAATAAAGTAGATATTGAGGGTTATAAAAAACCTTTGCGAGAAGGGAAAACACGTGGTATGTATTATTTCTTTTCACAAACATGCAATACATTACCAGACTACAAATCCACTATTTCTAAAATAGATATTCCTACAGCTATTATTTGGGGGGAACACGATTCATTTTTAAAGCTAAACCCCAAAACAAGTATTATTAAAGATTTAAATGTTAATGCAAAAGATGTTCATATCATCAATGCAAAACACTTTATTCAAGAAGAAAAGCCTAAAGAAATAAATACTATAATCTTAGATTTTTTGAAGCACTAAAGCATTTTTAAGATTCTTCAACATCCTCAGTTAAATCTAACGCTCTTAGAGGTTTGTTTTTAATGCCAATTATAGCAACAATTAGAAGAGTTACTGTTCCTCCAAGCACAACAGCTAGTGGCGCACCAAAAATACGTGCAGCAATACCACTTTCTAGAGCACCTAACTCATTAGAAGATCCTACAAACATAGAGTTTACAGCACCAACGCGACCACGCATATTATCTGGTGTTTTGAGTTGAAGAATTGTTTGGCGTACAACCATAGAGATGCCATCAAACACTCCTGAAAAGAACAATGCTAAAACACTTAGCCACATCAGTTTTGAAGCCCCAAAGATTATCATACAAATACCAAATCCAAAGACTGAGATTAACAATTTTCGTCCTGTGTTTTTTGTAATAGGAATATATGTTGTTGCTAACATCGTTATAATACTCCCAGAAGATAATGCAGCATTTAAAATCCCAAACCCTTTTGGGCCTGCATCTAATATATCTTTTGCAAATACTGCAAAAATAGCTACTGCGCCACCAAATAAAACGGCAATCATATCTAAAGTCAAAGCTCCTAAGATGACTTTATCATTAAATACAAAACTAATACCTGCCCTGAGGCTTTCTTTAACAGACTCACTAGTGTCTTTATTTAAAACAGGTTTTTTACCTATCTGAAACACTAATACTAGTGCTATCATTACCAATGAAAATATAATTCCAAGTGTGTAGTGTACGCCAATCCAAGCAATTAAAAATCCGCCACACAAAGCACCAAACACATTTGCCCCTTTCCACGTACTGCTACTCCATGTCGCTGCATTAGGATATACTTTTTTAGGAACCAAAAGCGCAATTAACGAGAAAATGGTTGGCCCGAAAAAGGCCCTTAACACACCTCCAAAAAATACTAAACCATAAATACTGTAGAGAATTGTTTGGGTTTTCCATGACGCTTCAATCTGCTGAGAAGTCAACCAAAACAACCCAAAACTTATCAAAGAAAAAAGTGCGATACAGCGTACAAAAAGATTTCTTTTCTCTTTTCTATCAACGATATGACCTGCAAAGGGGGCGATTAAAAATGCTGGTAGAAATTCGCAAAGTCCTATAATTCCTAATGATAAAGGGTCTTCGGTTAAAACATATACTTGCCATTCAATAACGACAAACTGCATAGACCAACCAAACACTAATGCAAAACGCACTAATAAGAATATATTGAACTCTCTTATTCGTAATGCAGCGTAAGGGTCGGTTTTTGCCAAAGGTTAATTCTTTATCAATTTAAATTCTACTCGTCTATTTAATTTACGTCCTTCTTCTGTATCATTACTAGAAATAGGTTTTGAACTCCCAAAACCGAAAGATGTAATTCGTGAAATACTAAGACCTTGTGAAATTAAATAATCTGCTACAGCTTTGGCGCGTTCTTGCGATAATTCTTTATTTCGCTTATCTAAACCTTTACTATCGCTGTGTCCATAGATTTCAATAGATAAGTCTAAATTAGTATTTAAGTACTCATATAATTGATTCAACTCTTTTATCGAAATATCTAGCAAATCTGATTTATCAAAATCAAATAAGACATCTTTAAATGTATAAACCTTATTGGTTTTAATAACTTCCTCTTTCAATCTCTTAGAGACTTCTGCTATTTGAGGCTTCTCTTTAATTAATGGTTCTATAGACACGTCATCGATATAATAATAAGAATCATTAGGTCCCTTTGGGCTTCTTACCTTAAGCTTTTTAGTTTTTCTATTAGTACTAAAATTTCCAATGGTAAAAAAAGATTCTGTTCCGTTGGCGGTGTATATCTTTTCAACTTTTTCCCATTCATAGCCGTTTCTTAAATACTCTTTTGTTTCCATTGAAAAAAAACTAAGCCTTGGGTTTGATTTAGAAAGTTCTTCTGCAAGAATTGGCTTAGATTCAAATGAAATTCTGGGTTTGTTCGCATAAAATAGTATTCCGAAATTTTTAACGGCGTAAGCTGAATTTTCAGACAAGCTTACATAAAAACTAATTTTATAAGCTTTTCCTTTCTCTAAACGTTCAATTATTCGTCCAGAAATATATTCTCTATAATTTTTCTTTACATAAGCATAAAAACCCGCATACCCCAATCCACTTTTGGGCTTTTGACTTCCAAAAGAATTAGAAAACCCTTCGCTTATACTACAATCATTAAAATAATCTGTAGTGCCATTATTAGGAATTCTCCAATCTATTACATTTCTATGAAAAAAGCTTATACCTTTTGGGCAATCTTTATAGATTTCAAAACTGGGATTGCTCACTAAATTTTGAGTTATAGATATTTGATGAACAATAAGTAAACATAGAAAAAAGTAAAATTTATTCATAATCACTTAACGAAACAAATACAATCTTATTCTTTAATATCTTTTAATTTTAACTGTAAACTTACATTACCACCCCAATGATTTTCATCAATAGAATACACTGCGCTAAACATTTTTCTGTCTTTTATTAGTGATAACTTATCGCCCAAGCCAAAGCCAATAGCTACAAGGTTATCACTGCTAAATTGTGTTGCTGTTAACCTTAAGTGTGTTTTGTCTTCACCTACTCGTTTTCCCCAACCTGTATCTTTTAAGCCCTGAGACATAAATGTTGGAGACATATTCCCTGGTCCAAAAGGCGCAAATTGATGGATGATCCTCATAAGCTTATCATTGATTTGGTTTAGGTTAATCTCTATATCCACTTTTAATTCTGGGATAAGCAATTTTGGGTCGATGGTGGCTGCAACAACACTTTCAAATTTAGCCTTAAAAGCGTCGTAATTATTAGGAAGAAGTGTTAGGCCAGCGGCATATTTATGGCCACCAAATTGTTCAATATATTCAGAGCAAGCTTCTAGTGCATTATAGACATCAAAGCCTTTAACAGAACGTGCCGAAGCTGCTAATTTATTACCACTTTTTGTGAATACTAATGTTGGTTTGTAGTAGGTTTCTGTTAATCTAGAGGCGACAATACCAATAACACCTTTGTGCCAATTTTCATTATAAACAACTGTTGTAAAACGGTCTTCCTCATTATTGTCTTTAATCTGACTTAACGCTTCTTCGGTAATACGCTTGTCTGTCTCTCTTCTATCTGTATTAAATTGGTCAATATCCACAGCATATTCTACAGCAAGATTAAAATCTGTCTCCGTTAATAGGGTTACAGCATGGTTACCGTGTTTCATGCGACCGGCAGCATTTATTCGAGGTGCAATAATAAAAACAACATCAGTAATCGTTAACTCCTCTTTTTTAACTTCAGCAATTATCGCTTGCATTCCTGGTCGCGGCTTGCTATTGATTACTTGTAGTCCAAAATACGCCAAAGCTCTATTCTCGCCAATAATAGGTACAATATCTGCTCCTATTGCGGTGGCTACTAGATCTAAATATTCGACTAAATCTTCTGGTGTTTTATCGTCCTTTTGAGCTAAAGCCGAAATTAGTTTAAACCCAACTCCGCAACCACATAATTCTTTAAACGGATAGTTGCAATCATTTTGTTTTGGGTCTAAAACGGCAATCGCATCAGGAACTTTATCTCCTGGCCTGTGATGATCACAAATAATAAAATCAATCCCTTTTTCTTTAGCATACTTGACTTTATCAATGGCTTTAATTCCGCAATCCAATGCTATAATTAGACTAAAACCGTTGTCTTCGGCAAAATCAATCCCTTTATACGATATCCCATAACCTTCGTCATATCGGTCAGGAATATATGTTGCAACATTATCAGTCTTAGTTTTTAAATAAGAAGACATTAAAGCAACGGATGTTGTACCATCAACATCATAATCGCCATACACCAAAATATTTTCATTGTTAAGAAATGCAACTTCAATGCGATCTACAGCTTTGTCCATATCTTTCATGAGATAAGGATTATGCAAATCGGTAAAACTTGGTCTAAAAAAAGTTTTAGCTGCTTCAAAAGTATCTATGCCACGCTGAAGTAATAGTGTAGCAACAATATCATTAACTTGAAGCGCTTCTTTTAAAGCTTCAATTTTTTCAACCTCAGGTTTTGGTTTTATGGTCCAACGCATATACAAAACTAAATATAGTTAATTTATAATATGCTAAAAAGAATAACCCTTTTTGTATCTAACTTTCAGTTTTCCTAAAAGTGCAATTTTAGACTTCTATCAGTTAAGGTCGTCCGTTTCAAATGTAAACGTTGTGTAGCCTAAAATAAGGTTTTCGGTATGCGTAGTAGCGGCATTATATGCACCTGCCTTTAAATAATAGCCATTTGCAATACCATTATCACTAACCCATCTTGTGGAAGGGTCTGGTTGAAAGGATTCTTCGAGAATGACCGTGCCTTCTTGTATTACTGTTATATTAGTAAATCCTCCATCTTTTTCTAGAATAACTTTTAATAAAGACAAATCATAATCTTCGCCATTTAAAAGTGGGTAGTCTACTTTGCTAAAACTTGTTTGGCTAGAGCTAACCTCAGGGTCTTTGCGTATTACGGTTTCTAGTTTGTTATTATGAAGCTCTAATCTAAAAAATGGTTTGTTTGAATTTCCGCCTCTATTATGAACCTGAGCAATTGTAAAACCTCCATCTGGTATATCATAATATCGGGCTTCAAATTCCATTTTTGAATATGAGGTTAATGGCCCTTCTGATATTTGTTTAAACTCTGCACGCCTACCTTTCTCTTTTTGGCATTCTAAATTCAACTCGACTTCATCAGCTTCCATATAAAAATACGGGTCGTTTGGTAACGAATTATCAAACACATTGTTTAGTGCATCTTCATCTGTGTCGCAAGGTGGGCTATCGCACCCTCCTGTATTCCAGCTATGTTCTATGACTAAATTTTCATTGAATACAAAGCGTGTATTTAAACCGTTTGGGTCGGTATTGGTATCATCTGTATCGTCGGTATCATCATTAACATCTTCTTGGCTGTCGTCATTAACGGGTTCACTATCGCTCGAAGAAGAACAACTTCCGACTAAGAAAAACAAAAAACCAAAAATTAGCGCGTAATTTCTAAAGTGTACTTTTTTTATTTTAGCCATTTTTACTTGAATTAACTGACGAAGTTACATCATTTAGTATTTTCCTAACTATTTTTTAAATCGATTTTAACAGAACTTTTACCACTATAATCGCTTTGTTGCAATATGAAAGTGATTATTAGTTTCGACTTTAGCAAACTGCCTAAACATTTCCATAACGCCGCAATACTTTTCTATAGATAGTTCTACTGCGCGATCGCATTTCTTCTTATCTAAATCAGAACCGTAGAAATGATAGTCTACAGTTACCGAGTGGTAATATTTTGGATGTTCATCTGTTAACTCTCCTGATACTTCTATCTTAAAATCGTCTATTGGCGATTTCATTTTCTCTAAAATAGAAATCACATCAAGAGCAGAACAACCTGCTAAAGAAGATAACATCATAGCCTTAGGGCCAAGGCCAAAGCGCTCGTCTTGTCCTTCAATATCGGTGTCCATTATTACTGTTTTTCCGCTTGGGTTATCTGACTCAAAGGTTAAACCACCTTTCCAGTGTGTTGTGATTTTATCTGCCATTACTATTTACTTTTATGTTATAACTATTATCTTGTACGTTCAAAAATACGATTTAAAAAAAACACATATGGCATTAGTAACTCCGTTATCTCCAGAACACGATTTAGAAACTAAAGAATTAGCAGAATTCTTTAACGAAACCCTTGGGTTTTGTCCAAATTCTGTATTAACCATGCAACGCAGACCAGCGATAAGCAAAGCATTCATTAACCTTAATAAAGCGGTTATGGCTAATGAAGGGCGTGTGACGTCTGCATTAAAACGTATGATTGCTTGGGTAAGTAGTAACTCTACAGGCTGTCGTTATTGTCAGGCACATGCTATTAGAGCCGCTGAGCGTTACGGTGCTGAGCAAGAACAATTAGATAACATTTGGGAATACCGTACGCACCCTGCATTTTCTGAGGCAGAGCGTGCTGCACTCGATTTTTCTTTACAAGCCTCAATGGTACCAAATGCTGTTGATGCAAAAATTAAAGAACGTTTATACAAACATTGGGATGAGGGCGAAATTGTAGAAATGCTTGGTGTTATTTCTCTCTTCGGCTACCTTAATCGTTGGAATGATAGCATGGGAACTAATATTGAAGAAGGCGCCGTTGAAAGTGGAAACCAATACTTAGGAAAACATGGTTTTGA
>CAZBMY010000052.1:0-11215 GCA_964492855.1 uncultured Flavobacteriaceae bacterium | reverse complement strand
GAAAATTTAGCTTATTGCGAAATGCAAGGCGGTTGGATTGATTTGAAGACAAGAAAACTTTGTGGCTTACCAAAAGCACTATTAGTATTAGCTAGGGAATTTCCGAAATCCGATAATTTTAAAATACTTGCCAAAGAAGATACTCGAAAGCATGGTGTAAAGCCGAAGAACTTAATTATTTAAACGGTTTATGCTGTTTAAAAGATTTAATCTTTACGTTTTTTACAAAAGGTTTGATAATTTGATTTTGCAAGCCTTTTTTGTGTTTAAAATAGCAGGTTAGTGATTGTGGTTCTGCACCAAGTGTACTTTTAATTTCGGAAGCTGTACGACCTAAGTTAATACAGTTTGCTCTGGTTTTTAGTCCTAATCTGACATAGTCGTTTAAAATTCTTGGATAAATAGCAAACTCTTTATTTTTACTGTAATCTATACCAATGAAATGGGCGTCAAGGTTATCTCCATTTTTCATTGCGGATAAAAAGCCAACCAAAACATCATCAATAAAATAACCGATAACTGTAAAAGCTTCATTAAAACGTTTTTTTAGAAAGGTGTACGTGTTTAAGTCTAAAATTTGGGCGTTAAAATCAGCATTGTTTATAGTGTTTTGATAGAGGTCTTGAAGTTGCGACTTATATGTTTCAATCAATTCTGAATCAAACGTTTTTGAAATTAAGCGAGCACTTTTTGAATCTGCCTTATTTGCTTTTACACGGTACTTAGATTTTAAATCAGCTTTGTAATCATCAAATGTTTTCCATTCAGGTTTTAGAGATATAATCATATTTGGCTCTACTTGCATAGGCGTATAACCAAATTCATTTAGATGCTCTGTAATATACAACGACTCATTTTTAAAGTCTTTTATGCAAAGACCAGTTAGCTTCTTAATGGATTTAGAGAGGCGTTTTATGCCTTCTGCTAATGTTTTAAAGGCTTCGATTTTATCTTCGCCATCTTTTAGAAACGTACCATACTCACCACTTAAAAAGATATTACCGCAGAAGAGTATACGTAATTGATTATCACAAAACATACCATTAATATTTCGCTTTAGCCAAGCATTCATTTTAATGTTCTGAGTAATGGTCTTAACGCTAATAGTTACCAATTGCGTATTAGCAAAAGTTATTGCTTCTCCATTACGAGTCACAAAGACATAATTAAATTCGATATCTTTATTTGCGATTTCGAAAGCCTTCAAAAATTCAGGAGAGTAATATATATCAGTACAACATTTCAGACTATCCCAATAGGTTTTAGGGATGTTATCTACGGTGTCAAATATTTCGGTTTTTAAATTCAAATTAAGACGTAATCTTAGGTTTTTTGCTCACAAAATATACACCTAAAAATATTAAGGCAATAGCAATTACTTTAATTAAGTCTATAACATCTGCACCATTGGCAACAGCAAATAACCCAGCAATTACGGGTTGTAAGTATATGAAAATACCAACGGTTGAGGCTTTAAGTTTGCTAATTGCTAGTGGATTTAAAAGGTAAGTGCCAAATGTAGCCCCGACGATTACAAATACTAAAGACCAACTTATGCTAGGCGTAAAATTTTGCCATTGTATCTCTTGTACTTCTGAGAATCCAAAGGGCAAAACCAAGATAAATCCAAATAAAAACAACCATTTTATAAAGACAAAAGGATGGTATTTTACGGTGAGTTTTTTTATCAAAACAACATATACACTATAAGATATAGCGTTTAAAAAAATCATGGTATTGCCTAAGACCACATCATCTGCTGCTCTAGCCGATTTACCATAAAGCGTTAATACTAATGCGCCTATAAAACCTAGTGCTACACCAAAGATTTTTAGTTTTGTTATGTGCTCTTTAAGTATAATTACAGATAAGACAAGAATCACGATTGGCGTAATTGTCATAATAGTAGAAGCGTGGATTGGTGATGTAAATTCCAATCCTTTTAAAAACAAAAGCATATTTATAAACACGCCAAAAACAGCAGCATAAAACAATTTTGGAAAGTCTTTTCTATCTATATTTTTAGTTTTAAAGAATAAACTCAGCAGCCAAAAAAGAATTGTAGCTCCTGCAACTCTAAGTAAAACCAAACCAAAGGGTTTTACGTAGTTTTCGTTCATTATAGTTTTGGCTAAAGTGTAGTTTAGGCCATAAAGTAGTTGTACAATGAACAAGGCAATAATAGCAAGATTTCTACTTTTCATGTATAGCAGATTTGGCAGCCTCAACTACTTTTTTAGAGTTGCCAATAAAAATAGCATTATTATATAATATAACAGGTCGTTTTAAAAATGTATAGTGTTCTAAAATATACGTTTTATAATCAGCTTCGGTTAGTGTTTTCTCTTTCAATCCAAGCTCTTTGTAAAGTCGCGCTCGTTTACTGAATAAACTTTCATAACTGTTAGTTAGTGCCCTCATTTCTTCGATTTGAGTAGGTGTTATAGCTTCAGTTTTTATGTCTTGACGACTAACATCGGAAGGTAATTGTAGTTGAGTTATAATACGTTTACATGTGTCGCATGTGCTGAGGTAATATATTTTTTTCATATCAATGGCCTTCTAAAAGGGTAATCTCTTTTTGTTTCGCTTATTTTTGCAATGCAAAAATAGGGTCATTTCCTTCAAAAGGAATTAATTTTAATAAAATTATAATACGATGAATTATAAATTCGAAATTGATATTACCAGAAAAAACAGAAAACTTTTTGAAGGGTTTTTAAATACGCTTACATTAGAAGAGCTTAATAAAGTCCCAGAGGGTTTCAATAATAATATCATTTGGAATATTGCTCACTGTATTGTAACGCAACAATTATTAGTTTATAAATTATCTAATTTAGGAAGTGTGTTATCTGATGAAATGATTGCAGAATTTAGAAAAGGCACAAAAACAGAACGCGATTTGTCTCAAGCTGAAGTTGATAATATTAGAAGTTTGCTGTTTTTGCCTTTGGACCAAACAGAAGAAGATTACAACGCTGGAAAATTTAAAACTTATAATGAGTACACTGTTTCTACAGGAAGCACATTAGCCAATATAGATGAAGCTTTGGCATTTAATAACTTTCACGAAGGTATTCATTACGGTTATATTTTAGCATTAATAAAAGCACTTTAGGTTTATGGATTATTTTAATATTGCATCGATTCTTATAGTTATATCGGCACTTTTTGGATATATCAACGTTAGGTTTTTAAAGATGCCAATTACAATTGGGCTGATGCTTATAACCATTATTTTTACTTTGGTTGTTGTAGTCATTGGTCAGTTTGACGACACCTTACTCGAGACAGAACGCGCATTTATTGGAAATATTAATTTTGAAAATTTACTACTTGATGTGATGCTAAGTTTCTTACTCTTTGCTGGTGCTTTGCATACCAATTTTGACCAGCTTAAAGTACAACGTTGGCCAATTTTAGTTTTTGCCACTTTAGGCGTATTAACATCAACATTATTGGTAGGTGCAATTATGTATCCATTATTAACAGGAATGGGTTTTAATGTTTCTTTTATTCATTGCTTGTTATTTGGGGCATTAATATCACCAACAGATCCTATTGCTGTTTTGGGAATTTTAAAGAAAGTTGGAGCTCCAAAAAAATTAGAAACTAAAATTGTTGGAGAGTCTTTGTTTAATGACGGTGTTGGTGTTGTTGTCTTTTTAACTATATATGCTATTGCCAAAAAACCAGATGCAGCTATTGAGTTTTCTGAAATTGCAACACTTTTTATTCAAGAAGTTGGTGGCGGAATATTACTTGGTGGTTTATTAGGTTGGATTACGTATAGATTAATGAAATCTATAGACAACTACGAAGTTGAAGTTATATTAACTCTAGCAGCAGTAATGGGCGGAACATTGTTAGCGCATCAATTGCATTTATCTGCACCTTTAGCCATGGTAACGGCAGGATTAATAGTAGGTAATGATACTATTAGAGAAACATCAATGTCCGAAGTTACTGAAGCTTATGTCGATAAGTTTTGGGAATTGATTGATGTGTTATTAAATACAATTCTGTTTGTAATGATTGGTATGGAAATGCTAGTATTAACTCTAGAAATGAATTATTTCTATGCTGGGCTTATTGCAATTCCTATAATATTAGCTTGCCGTTATATTTCACTGTTTTTACCCGTAAAACTATTTGCCAAGAAACTAGAATTTGTGCCAAAAACCACATTGATTATGACTTGGGGCGGCTTACGTGGAGGTATTTCTATAGCTCTAGCTTTAAGCTTAACGGCAGATATGAATAAAGAGTTGTTTTTAGTCATCACTTATATAGTAGTTATTGTATCTATAATTGGGCAAGGATTAACTGTTGGACCTGTTATAAAAGGAATTACGAAACGTTATTCTAAATCAGAAGCTTAAAAATTCTTTTACTGTTTCCATAGGAATCACAAACTCAGTATAACCTTGATTGTATGAAGCAATCTCATAATTATTATATAAAAAAATTACACCTTCTTCATTAAAGCCTATATTTTCTGGAAGCTGAAATGATTTACCAAAGAAAAACTCTGAAATATCTGAACCTTCATTTTTCATATGGTCAAGAAAGAAAGTTTCGGCTAAAGTTTTAAAACCTTTCATATCTAAGATGATATCTTGTTGCGTTAATAATGCTCCAGTATCAGGATTAAAATTCAAAAATTGAATACTATCATTACCATGCGCACCTCCAGTATCAGAATAAGTGCTTAACCCCATTGTAATTATGGTTTCAGTTTTATATAATACTTCTGTTTCAATAGCTAAAGTCCATGCTTGTTCGTTTTCAGGGAATTGGTTTTTAAAATCTATAAACTCATCATCAAAAGCTTTTAGAGCGTCCTCAATAGTTTTGTGAACTTTAGAATTTGGGATAGACTTCAATATTTCAGAAATTATTACAGTATTTATTTTTTTTGCAATCTCAGAAGTTGTTTTAGCCTTATCAAAAGAAACTTCAATATCTGCTTTATATGAGTCATTTATTGTAGAAGTTTCAAATTCAAGCGGCTTTACGTCTTCGTTACATCCAAAAAAGAAAACGAAAGGGATTAGGAGCAAGATTACTTTTTTCAAACCAAAAGGACTTTTATTTAACATGTAATAAAGGTATACTATACATTTGAATACAACGAATTAAGACTTAAATTTGTTATGCTTTGAAAAACTATTTTTTATGAAATTCAACACAAAAACTATACATGGTGGCCAATTACATGACCCTGCTTACGGTTCTGTAATGACACCAATTTATCAGACATCAACTTATGTACAGTCCACATCCGGAGGCCATAAAGGATATCAGTATTCTAGAACAGGTAACCCAACACGTAGTGCTTTAGAAAGTGCTTTTGCTAGTATAGAAAATGGCAAATATGGTTTGGCTTTTGGGTCAGGAATTGCCGCAATTGATGCTGTTTTAAAGTTGCTAAAACCAGGCGATGAGGTGATTTCTACTAACGATTTGTATGGCGGAAGCTACCGTTTATTTACACAGATTTATCAAAAATTTGGAATTAAATTTCATTTCATTGGTATGGAAAACGCTTCTAAAATTGAAGAGTATATTAATAACAACACAAAACTGATTTGGGTAGAAACACCAACCAATCCATTACTCAATATTATAGATATTAAAATTACTGCAGAAATTGCAAAACGAAGAAATATTTTACTTGCGGTTGATAATACGTTTGCAACACCATACTTACAGCAGCCATTAAATTTAGGAGCAGATATTGTGATGCATTCTGCAACTAAATACATTGGTGGTCATAGCGATTTGGTTATGGGTGCCTTGGTAGTTAAGGATAATAAATTAGCTGATAAATTGTATTTTATCCAAAATGCAAGTGGTGCAATTTGTGGTCCTCAGGATTGCTTTTTGGCTTTACGAGGAATAAAAACGTTACATGTACGGATGCAGCGTCATTGTGAGAATGGGAAAGCTGTAGCAGAATATTTGGTAAACCATCCAAAGATTGAAAACGTCTATTGGCCTGGTTTTGAGAATCATCCAAATCATAACGTTGCAAAATCTCAGATGAAAGATTTTGGAGGTATGGTCTCTTTTGTGACAAAGGGGAACAATTATGATGAAGCTATTAAAATAGTAGAAAATCTTAAGATATTTACCTTAGCAGAATCACTTGGTGGCGTAGAGTCTTTAGCTGGTCATCCTGCAAGTATGACGCATGCTAGTATTCCAAAAGAAGAACGTGAGAAAACAGGAGTTGTAGATGCGCTTATTCGTCTAAGTGTTGGTATTGAAGATGAGGAAGATTTAATAGCGGATTTAAAACAAGCTATAGGATAGTGTTTTTTAGTCTAAATAATAGATATAGCCAAAATTTAACCACACTAGCACATCATTAAATTTATTAGAAGGAAGTTTATGGTTAAAGCCATCAATCCAATCACTAAAATAGTATTGGAATCTTAAATCAATCATTAAATCAGAAAGTAATGTCAGCTTATATCGTGTTCCAACACTAGACACTACTGACCATGCATTAATTTGGTCTAAATCTATTGGATATTCTCCACCACTGGCAGTTATCCAAGGTTGATAAATATTATCTGGGTTGAAAATATTTTCATCAGAAACGCCACCATTTCTAGCAAACGTAGTAAAATGTTTTGGATTTGATGTGGTGTAATGTATGCCGAAACTTACGAAAGGTGCCCATCCACCTGTATGAGATGAAAATGCTCTAATACTTAAAGGGAAGTACTCGAGCTGCATACCGATATCAAAATTTTCTGCTTCTCCAGAGTGTGCTCTTAGACGCTGCGCCTCTAAACTTGTTAAAGAAGGGTCTACCCAACGGCCAAAATGATCGAGCTGTGTTTTATTATATGAAATTTCACTTCGTAGTTTAAAGTGGTCATTAAAATAAGTGTCTGCAGTATAGCAATTACAATCTGCTTTATAGGAGAAGTTAATGTAATGGATTATACCAATACCATAACCAGTGTTACCTATGTTATTTTCTTCATTAAGTCGTTGTCCAAAGTCAGATCTAAATTGAACTGGACCAGCAATAACACCCACTTCGTGAGAAAAACCAAATTGCGCCTTTGAGGTCTGTAATGTTATGAGCATAACACAGACTATTAGTAAATACCTTAAATTAAGGGTCATAGGTTTTTGTTTATTTAGACTTAGACTTTAGCAAATATAAAAAATATCGACGAAATACAAAATAAAACAGACGAAATGCAAATTTATGCAAGAATAGTTTCTGAAACTAATCTACATAGTAAATATTAAAAACTTACTGATAATATTAAAATTATAAACGTTTTTTTTGAAGATAATGTATCTTTGCGGCATAAAATTGAGAATTCATTAACAACATTTAATATGAAAGAAAAAATTGAAGCGTTTTTAGATGAAGTCAAAAAGCGTAATGGTCATGAGCCAGAATTTTTGCAAGCTGTACAAGAAGTTGCAGAAACAGTCATTCCTTACATCGTAGAGAATGATATATATCATGGTAAAAACATTCTATTAAGAATGGTTGAGCCAGAAAGATTAATTTCTTTCAGAGTATGTTGGGTAGATGATTCAGGAGAGATTCAGGTTAACCGAGGCTACAGAATACAAATGAACTCTGCTATAGGTCCTTATAAAGGAGGTTTACGTTTTCATCCTTCAGTAAACGCAAGTATTTTAAAGTTTTTAGCTTTTGAGCAGGTGTTTAAAAATGCATTAACTACCCTTCCTATGGGTGGTGGTAAAGGTGGTTCGGATTTTAATCCTAAAGGAAAGAGCGATAATGAAATTATGCGTTTTTGTCACGCATTCATGGCAGAATTGTCTAGACATATAGGGCATAATACAGATGTTCCTGCTGGAGATATTGGTGTTGGTGCTAGAGAGATTGGATTTATGTTTGGGATGTACAAAAAATTAAAGAATTCATTTACAGGGGTACTGACAGGTAAAGGTCAGTCTTGGGGAGGATCTTTAATTCGTCCAGAAGCTACTGGTTACGGGAATGTATATTTCGCAGATAATATGCTTAAAACTAATAATGATTCTTTTAATGGAAAAAGAGTAGTCATCTCTGGTTCAGGTAATGTGGCTCAATATGCTGCCGAAAAAGCTATTGAATTAGGTGCAACCGTATTAACATTTTCTGATTCTGGAGGTTATATTTTAGATGAAGATGGTGTAGACTCTGAAAAATTGGCTTTTGTAATGGAGCTTAAAAATGAAAAGAGAGGTCGTATAAGTGAATATGTAGATCAATATCCAAATGCAAAATATTTTAAAGGCGAAAGACCATGGTCTGTTTCTTGTGATATTGCATTACCATGTGCTACACAAAATGAACTTAATGGAGACGAAGCTAAACAACTTATAGATAATGGTTGTATTTGTGTGTCTGAAGGTGCAAATATGCCTTCTACACCAGAAGCAATACACGAATTTCAAAAAGCTAAAATTTTGTTTGCTCCAGGAAAAGCATCTAATGCAGGTGGTGTTGCTACTTCTGGGTTAGAAATGAGCCAAAACTCGTTACGTTTAAGTTGGACACGTGCTGAAGTAGACGATAGACTTAAAGATATTATGGAAGACATTCATGATTCTTGTGTAGAATACGGTAAAAATGAAGACGGGTCTATAGATTATATTAGAGGTGCAAATATTGCTGGCTTTGTAAAAGTAGCAGACGCAATGTTAGCTCAGGGTATAGTTTAAAATTTAGATTATAATATTTTTTTAAAAGCTCCTTCTGATAAAGTAGGAGCTTTTTGTATATGATAATTTAAATTATACCGTTACTTATAAATATATTTGAAAAAGCTTAATCATAAATGCTAAAACGATACACATTTGTTGTTTTTATTGTACTAGGTTCTCTGACTGATTGTATTGCGCAAGATTTTTCAACACTCTGGGAAGACTATTTTTCATATTTTGAAATTGTAGATGTCACTCAAAGTGAATTTAAAGTATATGCGGCCTCAGAGAATGTTATTTTTAGTTATGATATTAATTCTAGAGAAATTGAAAAAATAACGACCATTCAAGGGTTGTCAGGAGAGCTAATTTCTACAATAGAGTATAGCGAAGCAAGTCAATTATTATTAATTGGGTATGAAACAGGGTTAATTGAAATTTATTTTGAGTCAGACCAAAGTGTCCTGGCAGTTGTTGATATTTTAGATAAGGAGAGTATCGATCCTAGTACAAAAGCTATCAATGATTTTAATGAAGATGATGGTTTTGTATATATTTCTACAGACTTCGGTGTTTCGGTATATGATTTAGAACGATTAGAATTTGGAGACACTTATTTTATAGGCAATAATAATACGCAGATACCTGTAGAAAAAACGGCCATTAGAGAAGGTGCAATTTATGCTGCATGCAATGCAGGTAATGGTATAAGGAGAGGCCTTTTATCAAACCCTAATCTAATAGATTCTAATCAATGGCAAGTCTTAAGCTCGGGGAGTTATGTTTCTGTAGAATCAATTGAAGGCAATTTATATGTTCTTAGAACAGATAGAACGTTATTCGAGATTGTTAATGATGTACAGTCTTCTGTGTTTAATTTTGACTCACTTCCAGTAGACTCAGAAGTTTCAGAAAACCAATTATTGTATACAACTAATGGTTCTGTTTATGTATTTGATGGTTCTGCAAATTTGAATACACAAATTGACCAACTGCCAGATTTTCAAACATCATATACTTCTGCTGTTGCTTTTGAAGGCGATGTATATATTGGCACTAATAGCTTTGGAGTTTTAACGACAAATACAGCAGATTTGAGTCTATTTACAGAGATACGTCCAGAGGGGCCTTTACGAAATGACTCTTTCAGAATTCAAGCTTTTAGAGATGGTGTATGGGTTACTTTTGGTGAGTTTGATCAATTCTTAAATCCATTTCCTCCAAACAGTAGAGGTGTTAGTATTTTGAGACAGGAACAATGGCAAAATACTCCTTTTGATAGTCTTTTGGGTATGCGAGAGCTAAATAAAATAACTATTAACCCAGATAATCCTAGTCAGGTTTTTGTAAGCTCATTTATAGATGGGATTCTAGAATTCAATGGGTTTGAGCCTACTAATGTTTTTAATCAAGATAATAGCCCTTTACAGCCAATAGCGACTAATAATGATAATGATTTAAGAGTAGGTCCAGCCGGATTTGATAATGAAGGTAATCTTTGGAATTTAACTAGCCGTGTAGACTTAGCTTTAAAAGCATATACACCAACGAGCAATCAATGGCGTACATTTAGTTTTGCATCTTTTATAGAAGATCCGGTCAATGATGAAGTTGGTTTTTACGATATGGCAGTTGATAATAATACAGGTACAAAATGGATTGGTTCTGGTAATAATGGATTGATAGCATTTAATGAGAATGAAAATCCAACAATAAAAAATATTTCTGAAGAGAGAGAAGGTTTACCAACAGATGTCATAAGGTCTTTGGCTATTGACAATTCGGGTCAGCTATGGATAGGTACACGAAATGGATTACGCGTTCTATTTAATACTTCAGGGTTTTTTGAAGATGAAGATGTCGTGGTTGAACCCATAATTTTTTTAGAGGATGGTTTAGCTAGAGAGTTGTTAGAAAATCAAGTGATAACAGATATAGAAGTCGATGGTTCTAATAATAAATGGGTAGGTACCCAAGATTCAGGGGTGTTTTACTTTACGCCAAACGGACAAACTACAATACAGCATTTTACTAGAGAGAATTCCCCTTTACCAACTAATGCTATAAACGATATTTCAATTGATGAAGCTGATGGTACAGTTTATTTTGCAACACCAAATGGCTTATTATCATTCAGAGCTGGAGGTTCATCACCAGTTGAAGACTTAGAAGAAGCATATGCTTATCCAAACCCTGTACGACCTGAGTATAATATTCTTGGAGCTAATGATTTAAATGATATTAATAAAGGTGTAAAAGTTGTTGGGCTTACAGATAATGTGAATGTGAAAATCACAGATGTTGAAGGTAATCTTGTTGCCGAAGCTCAATCAAGAGTTAATAGAAGAAACTCTAATCTAAGAACTAATTTTGCAATCGATGGAGGAACAGCCATCTGGAACGGAAAAAATTTAGCTAATAATATTGTTGCATCAGGGGTATATCTAATTATCATTAACGACTTAGATTCTTTTGAAAGTAAAATCATAAAACTTCTTATTATAAGATAATTGAATAG